>JAGHDR010000080.1 GCA_021159825.1 Deltaproteobacteria bacterium
GTTCGCAGAATGGTGGCGGGATAGAGACGGCAGTGACGCTGTTTTTCTGGATTGTCGGGGCTGGGGAAATGCCAAGCCTTTCGCGGAAAAATACCCGGATGACTGGAAAAGCATCCCTCAGGATGAACTCAAAATGCGCATGGACGAGGTCCCCAGGGACAAGCCCCTGGTTCTCATGTGTAATACGGGGGTCCGTTCTTACGAAGCGCAGTTGAACCTGCGGCAGGAGGGTATTACCAATACCTATAATCTTCAGGGGGGCATGGCCACCGTCAAAAAATGGGGTTTCGACCTTTAACGAAAAAGGAGGTATCGGCATATGGATTTCAACATCATGCAAAAAACGCTAAAGGACTGTTCCCTGTTTCGAGGGCTGGATCAGAGCCAGTTGGGCCTTCCGGCCATGAGTGCCGAGGCGAAAGAGTTTGCAACAGAAGATATCGTCTATCGGCGGGGAGATGCTGCCGACGGTTTTTTTGCCCTGATCGTTTCAGGGAAACTGGAGGCGAGTACCCAACAGGGAAAACGCACGGTAACGTTAAAAGCGGTTGAATCGGCAACCCTGCTCCAATGGAATATTCAGGATATCGGCGATACATCCCCGTTATTGCTGAAAAAACTTAAGGATCTGGCGTGGCGGCGAATCAAAGATTTTAACGAATAGTAAAAATGTAGTCTTGCAATGGATGAAATGCTTTGGTATTCTATTCCTCAAAAGATATGGCGGTATGATTTTTTGAAGAGGAAAGGGGGTGAATTTCATAAGATATCAGCGGTTCTTGGGTCAAAACCTTTAAAATGAAAAGGAGGGTTACAATGGCTGGAAGTACATATAAAATTATTGAGTTGGTGGGCACGAGTGACCAATCATGGGAAGAGGCTGCAAACACCGCAATCGCGACGGCGGGTGAAAGCCTTAAGGATCTGAGGGTAGCGGAAGTTACCAAGCTGGATCTAACCATCGAAAATGGAAAGGTAACCTCATTTCGAACACGATTGAGTATTTCGTTTAAATACACCAAATAGGTTAAACCGCGACAAAAGACCCCCTGCGTTTAGGGCTGGTTTTTGCTGCAGATTATCCGAGGAGCATCGCTGAACATGCCCAGAAACAGACTGACGGTACTTGATCAAATCGCAGCTTCAGATAAGGTTCGAAAAAAGATCATAGACGCTGCAAGCGCCCTTTATGCCAGCAAAGGCTTCGGGGCCACTTCGATTCAGGAAATATCCGAAACCGCGAATGTTGCTCTGCCTGTTACTTACCACTATGTCAAAAAGAAATCCGAGATCATGCGGCTCATCATGGAAGATGTGTTGAACATTTTCCGGGAGAGCCTGATCCAGGAAATCAGGGACATTGGGGACCCTGTGGAGAAGCTGACTACGGCGGTTATCCTCTACCTCAGGGTACTGGATCGGCAGCACGAAAAGATACTGCTGCTTTATCAGAAATCTAGTTCCCTGAACAGGAATTCAAAAACGCGGATTATGGCCCTTGAAGTCGAAGTCAGTGAGATTTTTTCAAATATCATCAATGAAGGGATAGCGCAGGGGGTTTTCAAGGCGGTTGATGTTGACCTTATGGCCTACAACATTCTGATGTTATCACAAATGTGGATACTCAAGCACTGGCATTTTAAAAACCGTTTGACGCTGGATAAATATATTGACCATCAGCTGGCGACCATAATGGATGCGCTTGGGACAGAATATTGATTGTATTATGGTGAGGTTGCCGGTTTACAGTTGAAGAAACCGGCAACCGGAAATTTTATTCCCTTTTCTTTAGGATCAGCAGGTTTCTTTTCAGTTCTTTACCTTTCAGAATATAGGGCTTTGAATCGTGAACAAAAAGGCCCTTCTCCTTTAACAACGGTTCACACTCGGCAAGAATATCTTCGAACCGGTTCCCCAAAAAAGCAACCATCAACCCCCCGGGCGCCAGATAGGGCGCACACCACTTGACGAGTTTCGGCAAGGGCGCCATGGCTCTGGATGTAATCATGTGGCACCTTTCAAATGGAAAGGGCTGGGAAAGCATTTCAACCCGTTCTCTGATGATCTCGATCTGTTTCAGCCCACAGAGCCGAATGATCTGTTTTAAAAAACTCCCTTTTTTCAAATTGGGTTCCATGAGGAAAAATTTTATGGCCGGCTTGCAGATTTTCAGAGGAATGGCGGGGAAGCCCGCTCCCGAGCCAACATCGAGGCATATCCCTGTATTCGGAAGGTAGGGGAGCGGCATGAGAGAATCGGCGACCAGTTCGTCCATGATGCGCCGGGTGGATGACAAGCCCGTGAGATTCATATGTTTGTTCCAGGCCGTCAGTTCTTTTATGAAAATGGAGAGAAGATCTTTTTGTCCCGGCGAAAGGTTGGTTTCAATTCCTTTGAAACATAACTCCAGGCTCTTCATTTCTTGCGGTGATCCTTAAATGACAACACGTCTTTTGATGATGGCCACGACTTCTTCGGGTGAATCTACGATTCGGAAAATATCAAGATCTGCTTCCGAAATGGTCTTTTCCCTGAGCATGA
>JAGHDR010000369.1 GCA_021159825.1 Deltaproteobacteria bacterium
CACGTACACTTTGACATTGTTGTAACCCCATTCTTTCGCCAGACCGGCGGATTTAGGACTCATGCCTCATGTGGGACCGCCACAATAGAAAACGAGCATTGTGTTCTTGTCGGCGGGGAGCAATTCTTTGCCCTTTTTTTTCAGCACATTGACGGGGATGGAAACCGCCGTGGGAATGTGTCCGGCAGAAGCGATTTTGGCCGGTCTTGCATCCACCAGGAGATAGTTTCCGGTCTTCGGACCCTTTTCGACCAAGGCAGCCACTTCGGCCGTCTTGATTTCGGTCACGCCTTTCGGGAGGGAAATCAGTGCCTTTTTGATGGAGAGGGCCACATTATCCGGTCCCTCGACCTTATATTTGACCACCACGGCTGTGAGCTGAGATACGAATAGTGTAACGCATTTTTAGAAATCTCGATGTTAATTTTGTCCCCGTCTTTGGCAATGTGGATATAGTCTTCAAGGATAAGGGTGGCCACAACTTCATCCTTCTTTTCTTCGAACTGCGCCAGCATGTTTTCTAGGGTAAAAAGATTTTCTTCCAGCGCAATCCCGACCTTTTCCAAAGTCCTGTAGTCCCGTGTAAAGTAACGATTGGCAATCATGACGGCCTGGGATACGTGGGGGCATAAATTGTGGACGCATCCCCGTGAATAGCATTTTCTGAATTCATAGGGTTCGCCATCAATGGTGCCCTTGCTATTACCACCAGCTGATCACATTGTCGTGATCATGTTCAAAAATCAAGTCGATCAGTTGTCCGTAATCCGGTTCTCCCTGGTACAAGGGGAATTCCGTGATTTCTTTCCCTTCGGAAACGATAGCCGACAGGGTTTGGGTGGTGTCATCCGGTTCAGTTTTATATATGTGCAGGATTTTCATGGTTAAGGCTCCTAAAAGGGGACGATTAAATCCATCTCTTTGAGTTTATGGCCAATCTCTTCCAGGCTCAGGTATTGAAAGCCGTGCTTTTCCGCGTTGACCTTGTTATTGGAAAAGCATTCACATTCCATATCCTCCAGCCATTCCAGGTTCCCCTTGTATTCTTCCGTCATATCCACTTCAATATCCAGAACGAACATGAATGAATACAGGTTTTCAACAGCCAAGCCCAGGGTGGAACGTGATCCCTCCCAGAGATCTTCTTTCCGGCGTACCAGAAACGCCACATTTTTAACATTCTCCATGATTGTATCCCCTTTCTAGAAAACAATATAACGGTCTTCATCTTCAATCAATTCCCCGTTCCTGGCCTGGGTGGCAAAATCGCTTTCAGCGATCCCCTGAACCGGCGGTTTCAAACCATGGCTCTCAAATCCTACGCTGCACAGACTCATGGTGGCCATTCCCTCAAGTTCTCCAAACCTCGGGTCTTTGGTCAGTTTCGTACCCAAGTGACTGAAAAAAATCGTTACATCAACATCGCCCTTGCTTCGCGCTGCCGCGCATAATTTGATGACTTTGTCCAGATGTTGATCGGAACTCACAAAAATCCCCAAACGCTTTGCCATTTTTCTCTCCCGTTTGCTTTATGATATATTTTACAAACTACCTTTTTCAGGATTTTACTTCTTTTGTGGGTGAAGACAAGCTCATTTTTTCATCACGAATGTATGTCGATGGATCCTCCCCAAAACATTCAGCCGTTATTACACAAAAACGATGCCGTCAGAAGTTATTTTCAATAAATGAAGGTGAATAAACGCTTTTCCGCTCTTTTCATCGGATCATCTTCCAATATGGACGTCGACATGTTCAATTGTTAAGCAGATATTTCTTTAACATGTGTTAAGCGTTAAACGGTTTATTTGGATGTGAAATCGGGGACGTCCATAAGTTCAAAAGTTGACATTGGTCCGAATATGGTTTAATCTCGTAGTTTGAAATTTTGACCTCCTGTTATACTTGGCCCGTGACGTCCAACCATGTCTAGTTGAAAATAAACGTAAAGGAGATAACAGCTATGTCTCACATGACAGAACGTATGAAGGAACTCTTTGACAAGGTTCCCACCGTGGTGTTGTCAACCGTAAGTGAAGACGGCATACCCAATGCTGTGCCTGTTGGCGCAAAAAAAATTATTGACGATGAAACAATTCTTATGTCTAACCAGTTTTTCAATAAAACGCTGAACAACATGAGGGCTAATCCACGCGTAGCGGTGACGTTCTGGGAAGGACACGAAGGATACCAACTCAAGGGGTCTGTCACCATTGAGACCACCGGACAGCGATTTGAAGATACTGCCAGATGGATTGACGAAAAGAGCCGCAAGTCCGGGGTTCCCCGTAAATCCAAGGGAGCCGTTATCCTGCGGATAGAAGCGATATATGGTCTTGCGCCGGGACCCGGCGCCGGCAAGAAACTGGCATAAAAGGCCAAACGCATAGGAAAAAGGATTGTCGCAACTGCTACAAATGTACGTCCCCAACGTTCCCATTAGGGAACTGGAAGAAAATAATATACGCATATCGTGCAGAACTTTTGTTCGTCTTCAAGGCGTGATGGCAGGTGTATAGTGGGCCATGTGCCTGTTATCACAACGTAGAAGTCGGGTAAAAGGGCAAACAGGATGCGTAGATTATTTTTTGGAAGTTCCCTTAATTCAGGCGATCCATTTCGACGCCTTTGTTTTTTTGTAGATCCTCCTGAATCTCTTGGAGGTTCAGGTTTTCGGTTAACATGATGTCTACGCCCGCATCGGAAAAGACATAACCGGGCCCCTTTCCTTCAAAGCCTTTCGGAGAATAGACCGTATCCACCCCTTTTTCAAGCAACCACTCGCTCACCTTGATCCCTTTGCCCTTTTCCTCGCCGGCAAAGGGGTTGGTTTCGTAGGCCTCTCTAAGCAGGACCCCGTCGCGTTCCCGGACCCTGGCCACATAGAAGCAGGGCGCCGTTCCAAAATGTTCGGAGATCCCCTGGTGATCCTTTTTGAGTGGAACGGCCACGGTGCGTGTTTCCCGTTTTTGCGGTGCGTAATGAATCAGGATGTGGTCCACATGGGCAACCGCTTCCCGGATATGCTTCTCAATCCTTCGGCTTACCAGGTGGGCCTTTTCAAGATTCCTGGCCTTGATAATGATATCGGCCTCGATAAACTTGTACTGGCCCGAGTTTCTTCCCCACAGCCCGTTAATGGCAACCACCCCGGGGTCTTTTAAAATAATGGTTTTCACCTGGTCCAGGGTTTTAAAGTCCAGGGAGGCATCCAGCAGTACGCGAAAAGCATCGGCAAAAATGCCGGCCCCGGCTTTGAAAACCAGCAGGACCACCACAATGGCCGCAATGCGGTCCAGGTCCAGACCAAACAGTCCTCCCACAAGTCCGGCTAAAATCACGCATGAGGACATCATGTCCGTTCGTATATGCTTTGCATCCGCAATGAGGCTGGGTGAGCCGATGGCCGTTCCCTGGCGCAGCTCGTATCTGGAAAAGGCGAATGTAATGGCCATGGCCGCCACCAGGCCCCCCATGGCATAGGGAAGGTATTCCCGCTTGAGGGTGAAAGGGTTAAAAAAGACCGTTTTGACAATCTCGTACCCCGCCAGGAAAATAAAAAGGGATGTGAGCAGAGAGACAAAGTTCTCCACTTTATAGAGCCCGTAGGGAAAGTGTTTGGATTTTCGTTTGCTGATTTTGATGCCGGCCAGCACCGTGATGGAACCAATGACATCGGTGGCGGAATGAATGGCATCCGCTACCAGCGCTACCGAACCGGACAGGACCGCGAGCCCTCCCTTCAAGACCACCAGCAGAACATTGACGCCGATGGAATAAAATCCAATTTTTTCTTTTCGCGTCATTCCTGTTCTTCCCTGGGGCTGCCCAGGTTTTCAAGCAGGGCAAAAGAGCCCAGGTTGGGATACAATTGATCATTCAACGCTATGGAAATCCAGCCTTTTTCTTCGGACACCGCAATCACCAGGGCATCGCTGGCGCGGCTGAGTCCCAGGGCAGCCCGGTGACGGGAGGCCAGACCCAAACGGTCTATTTCTACGGAATGGGGGGCCAGGGGCAGCAATACCCCCGCTTTTTGAATGCGGTTATCTCGAATAATCACGGCGCCGTCATGCAGCGGGCTGCCGGGGTAGAACAGGTTTTCCAGGAGCGGTACACTGATGGGCGCGTCAATATGGATGCCGCCTTCGAGCAGATCGTCCAGGTTGTCGTCCTGGGTGATGGCGATGATGGCCCCGTGACGCTTTTCGCTGAGTCTGGAAAGGGCCAGGATCACCGGACCCGGTATCTGGATGCCCGGAGAGATCGAACATTTGAGATGTGTCTGCAACAGGGTTTTTTCCAGTTGGTTGAGTTTTTCACGGATTTCATACAGTTTCTGCAGCAGATTGCTTAACTCCAGGTGTTCCTTGAGGCATGGGATGTCTGCATGGATTCCCATAATTCTGGTTTTCAGCGCTTCCAGCTGATCCATGAGCAGGTTCTGATTGTGCAAAGCGGCCGCTTCTTCTTTGGATTCCATTTCCGTGCTCCAAAAATGTTTTTTGAGACAACTTGAAAGTCCGTCGCCGTCGCGAACCGTTCAAATCAAGACATCCTTTTATTTAAAGTAATATACAGGTTGTCCATACGTTGAAATGAAATACACCATGGTCATATCTTCCGCCATTATTTCTCATCAGCATGTGGAACGGTCATCCCCTCCCTAATCCCCCCCGACTTTTGCACCACGCTATTTTTGGGCAACATAACTTTGAACACCGATCCTTTATCGAGCTCGCTTTTCACCAATACCCGACCGCCGTGGGCTTCCACTATGGCCTTGACCGTGGCAAGGCCGAGGCCAAAGCCCTCTCTTTTTTCAGCATCTTTCCCACGATTAAAGGTATCAAAGATAAAGGGAAGGTCCTCAGGATCAATACCTATTCCCTCATCCTTTACTTTGACAACGATATCCTTTTCAGTTTGATCGGTTGACAGGGTAACCGTGCCGTCGATTTTGGAAAATTTTATGGCATTATCCAGCAAATTGGTAAAGATCCGGCGCAGGCGATTGGCATCAGCCTCGATAATCGGTAATTCCTCACCGTTCTCAAGCTTCAAATTGATTCCCGCCTGCTTTGCTCTTATTTGATAGGTATCAAACAGTTCCATTAATTCTTTATCCAAAGAGGTGGGACTG
>JAGHDR010000276.1 GCA_021159825.1 Deltaproteobacteria bacterium
AGGTATAGAATCAGGGCCGGGTCTTTTACCAGGAAATCCTGCAGTCGGTTCAAATCGTCATGAAAATAGTCAAGCTCATTCCCGGCCTGCTCGGAAACACAGGCCAGGGCGTCATCCGTGGAACGAAAGAAATCGATGCTGTTTCCCAGAACCGCCAGGTTTGCCGAAGACCGCAAATCGCCGCCCACCTGATCCTTAACGTCTGAAAAGATCAATTCCGCCTGCGCCATTTCCTTTACCTTAACGGTTTCATAAGGATCCGCGACTCCCGACACCCCTCGAATCACCCTCAAAATTTCATTGGCGGTCTCCGGAGAAGAGCAGCCGTTTTTTTCCGCATCCGTCAGAATCTTTTTCGTCTCCGACCGGATGTACTCCTGAAAAGTCAGCGCTTTGCCACCCACCATGCGGATCACATCTTCTGACAATCCCGCAAGACAACTCGTACAGCGTGGATCAGGCTGAAGTGGTTTTGTTCGCGGATCAAATTTTATGTCGTTGGAAGAATTCAAATTGCCACCCGAATAACACCTTCCATTTGCATTATGTATACACCCTGAAAACCAGTAAAATTAATTTCATTTTGTTAGTATAAGGCCTTAGTGGTATTGTCAATTGATTTATGCGCCAGGGTAATTTTGGAGCAAAAGCCAAGAACCTCTATTAAGAAGTCTTTTCCGGTTAGAACAAATTTACCGTGAGCGCAAACCTCTCAGTCTTGACAAAATTCGACTGATGTGGGACGAAAGAGTTATGCACGAACGGTTCTGCCGCGACCGGATAAGCGGCAAATTAACCGACCCCAAGATGTTGTAGTCATCAGAATTCCCAGAGTGGTTGCAGAGTTTAAAGCGCCGTAAGGAACATGTAAGGGAACTTCCAAAAAATAATCTACGCATCCTGCTTGCCCTTTTGCCCGGCTTCTACGTTGTGATAACAGGCACATAGCTCACTATGCACCTGCCATCACGCCTTGAAGACGAACAAAAGTTCTGCACGATATGCGTATATTATTTTCTTCCAGTTCCCTAAGGTATATCACAAGGTTTTGTGAGCGCCGATGTTTTTGGATATCCAAAGGGAGAAAGAACATGAAAGGCATTATGAAATTGTTGATGTTTATCTTGCCAATGCTTTTTATTATTGGTTGCGATAGCGACAATGGCGTCACCGATAATAATCCTCAACTTTTATCAGCTGAAATTACGGAAAAAGTTTCAACCATCGAAGAGTACGAAGAAAAAATATTGCTTCAAGGTGTTCAGAATTATACGGTCTCCGGTACGCTGGGTGGGTACGATACCCTGGCTGATGTACCGCCGGAACTCCAAGGTGAGATCAAGTCACTGTGGGACGTCTGGGAGATCGTCAAACTTGTTTGGCGCAGTGCTGGGCTCGCCGAAAAAGCGATGCCATTCATATGGATCGATTTTTACAAAGTCAAATACAAACAGGAGAATCATAACGATTCGCCGATTTTAAGTGGTTTGATGATCAAACCACGCTTTGTCGATATTACCTATGTGCCGCCAATTCTAGTTTTGACTCATCCCACCGAAACCCTCCGAAAGTATTCACCCTCGGTGACCGACCCCTTTTTTGACGGTACCATGACCAAACCGTTTGGATTGCTTTTTGCCATACTCGGTTATGCCGTGGTCATTCCCGACTATGCGGGATTGGGAGATAATAACCAGGCCCATCCCTATTGTCTGGAGTCACTGGGAAAATCCGCCGCAACGATGGTGGACGCGGTACGAAAGATTAAAGGGGTAAGCTATGACAACAGCCAAACCTACGTGATGGGATTCTCAGAAGGGGGATACGCAGCGCTCGCAACGGCGGCATACATGCGTACACACCCGCTGAACAAATACAATCTCAAACGTGTCTCTGCGCTCTCCGGACCGTATGATCTTAGCGGCGCAATGCAGACGTTGATGCTAAATGCCGATCGAAACTATCCGGCTCCTTACTTTCTGCCTTATACGATCAATGGTTACGGCGCCGCCTATCCTGAAATTGACTACTTAACGTTCAGCCAATCTGTGGTTGCCAATCCTACAACCGATAAAGTGCCCTTTTACCGAACACTGCACTCGATGCTCTATGGTGCATTCAGCGGCACCCAGATTTCCAATTTTATCTATACCGTAGAGCCTGACAACCCGGACCACGATCCGGACAAGAACAGCTACTATGGGCCGCTTTCTATTGCTACCACCAATTTTCAAAAGAAGCTGAAAGAATCAGGCAGTGCTCTGAATGCTGCCCTAAGTGCCAATACACTTGTACGCGAGAGCTGGTATCCAAGTCCCGATATCGATTTTTTCTTTGCGCACTACAAAGATGACGACTGTGTTCCCATCGGCAATACCGAAGCGATGCAAAAGGTGTGGTCAAAATACGAGAATGTCACTTTTTCGATTTATGACAGTACTGCACCGCTTTCCAAGAGTGATGTCGGTTCAACCCATGCTGCATCGATCCTGCAATCTTACGTCCGGGGAATGCGCTTTATACTCGGCATGCCGTATAATTTTGAAGAAGCAGAGTGACTCTGACTCGAAGAAATCTGAGGAACCTTACTTATCTTCGATAGGATTCTTTTCTGAATTAGTAAGGTGTGTCATAAGGTCTTGGTATAGTGAAATCTTTGAAACACTTTTTCACATACAATAACCTCTGCCGACCCCTGATTAAGAAATGCTTTCTCTTTTTCTGATAGTAGCAATGGCGATTAGCACTAGCGGGCATGAAAGGATAATCATATCGCATTCATTTATCGTTGGTATATCTTGCGACCTAAGAAAACCAGGCCCGCCTAGATCTATTATTTTCGATGATACAACAGTTGGTTGGAAGGTTGTGCTTAGAGCCACAACTCACCAGTGGAGATTTTTTTTAAACGGCCTCCGGGCAATGCTTGAAACCCCAATATCGGTAGATGTCAAGCAAGTTGTCGCCTAAACATACAGAAATTATCGTGACACCCGCAAAAGTTTCTCATGGCCTCCGACGAGCTTTTTGGGAGGCCCATTCTCGACCATGAGAAACTTTTGCTCCTTCATGGGCAAAATCAAATCTACTGGTTCGCAGACACGGGCAGTGGGACAATGCTACTTTTTTCCCACCTTCGGTCGTTTTTTGCTGAGTTGTTCCTCTTGTTTAACGCCACTTCACCAATG
>JAGHDR010000123.1 GCA_021159825.1 Deltaproteobacteria bacterium
GAGCGAGGAACGTATATCAATCTCGCCTTTTTTTTTGGAGATGAGCCTTGCCCGAAGTCCCCTCCGGCTGACGGTTACATTTTTTGCCGTCACATCACATGAATTTTTGAGGCCGTAAGTCATTGTTTCGGCCGCAGTCAATGCCATGAGGTCCGGTCCCCGGGGGTCGTCGGTGTTTATGACGGCATTCACAGGGCCTTTGGGGCGGTTGTTTCCAAGGTTTGTAAACAAAAGGCTTTTGGCCTTGAAATAGTCGTCCATGGATTGATGGTAATCCAGATGGTCTCTGGAAATATTCGTAAACAAAACCGTGCGAAAGGGACACTCCGCAACCCTTCCCTGATCCAGTGCATGGGAAGAGACCTCCATGACCACATCTGTGGCGGACTGATCAGCCATTTCACGTAAAATTTTCATTAAATCAAGAGATTCGGGCGTTGTCACGGAAGATTTCAGGCGCAGGTGGGAAATTCGGTGGTTGACGGTTCCGATGACACCGGGTTTTCTGCCCGCGGCCATGAGTATGGATTCGAGAAGATAACTGGTGGTGGTCTTTCCGTTGGTCCCTGTTATCCCGACCAGGTTCATGGTCCGAAAAGGGTACTGATAAAACGCCACGGCCAGCTGAGATAACGCTTTGCGGGAGTCGGATACCTGAATAAATACCGGCAGTTGATCTGGTTTTCGGGTGAGTTTCTGAACAACAATCGCTGGCGTTGCCTCGGACAAAACAGCTGCGGCCCCCCTGGAAACAGCATCCCCGATAAAATCGTGCCCGTCCTGCGCATGCCCCTTGATGGCCACAAAAAGGTCCCCCGGCCCTATCTTACGGGAATCATAGTTTACATGAGGGATTTCCACATTCCGTCCACCCGAAAAGTTTTTAATGTTGATATTCCCTATGAGATTTTTTAATTGCATGGCGCTGTTTTTTAATATTTGGTTTTGTAGGGGCACGATGCATCGTGCCCAATTGCAGGGCACGGCGCACCGTGCCCCTACATCACATGGGTGGTTTGAAATTCACCGTGACGCTCTGAACCGTTTTCAGTGGAGATCCTGGATCCGGATTCTGCTTGATGGCCAACCCTGATCCTTCGAGAGTCACTTTCAAACCCAGGGCACGGCTGCGCTTAAGGACCTCTCTCATCCCCAGGCCGGTAAAATCGGGCAGTTGCGCTGCCTGTAGCGCGTATGGCAATGGCAAAGCCCATTCCGATGAAATTTTGGGTTTTACTACGTTTTCCGGTTTAACGTGCGCCTGTGCCGATTGAATTTTAATACTGCTGAGCAAAGAAGGATTTGGACTGATTCTGAGGTGGTTCAGTGCCCATGAACCCACTTCTTTGAACACGGGGCCCGCCACCAGGCCACCGTAGATATGTCCTTTGGGTTCGTCGATCATTACCATAATGACCAGACGGGGTTTGTCCGACGGAACAAAGCCCACGAAGCTTGCCACATATTTCTTTTTAGAGTATCTTTTCGTTTCGGGGTCCACCTTCTGTGATGTTCCCGTTTTTCCAGCGACCCTGTATCCCTCTATGGCGGCCTTCTCAGCGGTTCCCTCCTCGGTTGCGACTCTCTCAAGAATAGCGGTTACTTTCCGGGCCGTTTGAGTCGAAATGACCCTTCTCACCACCTTTGGATTGGTTTTTTCAGTGGTATTTCCGGAGTCATCAACAATTTTTGAGACGACATATGGACGCATCAGCGTTCCTCCGTTTGCAATGGTTGCCATGGCCATTGTTAGCTGTAAAGACGTGCCGGTCATACCCTGCCCAAAAAAAAGTGTTGCCTGATCGATTTTCCTGGCGTTTTTCGCGTCCCTGATAAACCCGCTGCGTTCACCCATAAGATCAATTTCCGACTTTTTCCCGAAACCGAAATTTTTTAAGTATTCGGTAAATTTTCGGTATCCCAGTTTCCGGCCCAGTTTGATGGCCCCGATATTGCTGGAATAGACCACAATATCGGCTACGGAAAGATTGCCGTATTTGTGGGTGTCATGAACCATTCTGCCGCCCACTTTGAATTTTCCCTGCTCACAGTAAAACCGGGTGAGGGGCGAGACAGCGGATGCTTCCAGTGCCGCTGCCAATAAAAAGGCTTTGATCGTAGACCCCGGTTCAAAACAATCCGTTACGGGTCGATTACGCCATTGATAAGGTTTGTAGCGAAAAAAAACATTCGGGTTAAACTCGGGCACTACAGCCATGGCTAAAATTTCACCGGTATATGGGTCCACCACCACACAATGCCCCCCCTTTGCCTTTGCTTTTTTGACCGCTTCCCGTAGCGACTGCTGAGCTTTGTACTGAATGTCTTTATCGATAGTCAGATAAAGGTTATGTATCTTCCGGTCCGAAGCTGCGGGCCTTGTGACGGCAAAAGGCCTGCCCAGCGCATCCCGCATAGAGGCCAATTTTTCTTCCGGCCCCCGGAGCAGTCCATCAAACTTTTTTTCAAGACCTTCCAGGCCCTGGTTGTCGGTCCCGGCAAAGCCGATGACATGGGCAGCAGTTTCACGGCCGGGATAATAACGTCTTGTTTCAGTGGTGACCCCCAACCCTCTGAGATTAAGGGCCTTGACCTGTTCAGCCAGGGTTTGTGGGATTCTCCTTTTAATCCAGACAAAGGAGCGGTTCCGTTTGAGTTTTTTCAGGATTTGGCTGTGCTTTTCGCCCAGGACTTTCGACAAGACCCCAGCTGTTTTGTTTTTGTCTTTTATCTGTTTTGGGTGGGCAAACACCGACCCCACTTGAACGCTGATTGCCAGTTCATGCCCTTCTCTATCATAAATGATACCCCGTTTCGGTGGCAGCTTTGTGGTTCCGATGATGCCGTTTTTCGCGATACCACGCAGATACTCCTGCTGCAATACCTGAAGTTGATAAACCCTGATAAAAATAGCGACCAACCCACCCATGAAAAAAACACTTACCAAATGGATACGGAAGCGGATCCATTTTTTTTCCTTAAGCTTCATGGCAACAAAATGATCTGTTCAGGCTTCGGGGGGCTGAGCCCCAGTTTCTGAATCGCGAGACGTTCCAGGTTTCGCGGTGATTTCAGGGTGGCCAGTTCCAGCTTGAGTTTTTGATTGATTTCCTCGAGCCTCATTTCCTCCTTTTTCAATTGGCTGAGATCGTATCCGATCTGGGTTCTTTCAAAATTGGACCACACATATCCAATGCCGGTTCCCATAAAACAGATCAGCATCATCAAGGTGATAACGATCTGCCTTCGGGTGACATGAAATTTGGCGGTTTTTGACTTTTCATTCGACATATGAACCCCGCTTGCGGCGTTACGGGAATTCACCATTTTCGATAGACTGTCCGGTCGGGTCATGACGATATCCTTTCTGCAACCCTCATAATGGCGCTGCGTGCTCTGGGGTTATTATGGATTTCCGCTTGTTCCGGCTTTTGGCCTTTTTTGAACAGGCGTCTGAAAGTCGGGGATTTATCACATGCGCAAACCGGGAAATCGGGAGGACAAATGCAGTCTTTCTCCCAATGGACCATAGCTTTTTTGACCTGCCGGTCTTCAAGGGAATGGTAGGAAATGACAACCAATCTCCCACCCGCAGCCATCAGTGCGGGAATTTTGTGGAGAAATGTTTCCAGGTTGTCCATTTCCTTGTTAATGGCTATTCTGAGCGCCTGAAAGGTTTTGGTTGCGGGATGTCGTTTCCAGGGCTGATGAGATTTAGGCGTTGCTCCTTCAATTATTTGAGCCAGTTCGGTTGCGGTTTTAATGGGTTTTTTGTCTCGCGCTCTTACGATAGCTCTGGCGAAAGTTCCGGCTCTCCGTTCTTCGCCATATTCCCAAAGAAGGGTTTGACGGGATTCGACGGGGAGGTTGTTGATCAGATGTTCTCCGGTCGGTTCGTGGTTCGGATTCATTCTCATGTCGAGGGGTTCCTCTCCATCGAAGCTGAATCCTCTTCCGGATTTCTCGATTTGGTAAGAGGACATTCCCAAATCAAGTAGAATGCCATCAATCTTGTCGATGGCCAACTCCCGCATTACTTTGTCCAGATCAGCGAAATTCGCCCGAGTGAGCTGTACCCGATGGTCTGAACTCAATCTTTCATGTGACAAGCGAATGGCGTCAGGGTCTCTATCCAGACAGATCAGGCTGCTTTTTTCAGGCAGACGGGATAATATTTCCAGGCTGTGACCGCCTGATCCAACGGTTCCATCGACATATATGCCTTCCGGTTTGAGGTTGAGATATTGGATGGCTTCCTGAACAAGGACCGGCACATGAGGATAATCCGAATTTTGAATCTCTAAATCCGCAGTTCTTGAAGGGCCTGGCTTGTCTCGGGAAAAACCTCCGTTACCCTTTGGAATTCTTCCTCCCATTTTTTTTTATCCCAGATTTCAAACCGTTTTAATTGACCCACGACCATAACC
>JAGHDR010000041.1 GCA_021159825.1 Deltaproteobacteria bacterium
GTACCCCGCCCTTTCCCGGTTTGAAAAGGAAAAAACTCACCTGGCATTAAGCGACATCAGGGAATCCATCGACGAACTGGTTTACTACCGCAAAAACGTTTTTCTCCCCTGAAAAGCGCCTCACACCAAGTTAATCCAGTATGAGGTTGTACCTCGGTAAGGGACTCTTTATCTGAAAAATCCAACCCCTTTGTGGATATCTATCACATAGGGGAACAATTCTGCAACGTTCAGATTATCCTTTCAAGCTTTTTTAAGGAACGCTTATTGGCCGTCAGAAAAATCTTGACAGTCTGACGCAATGGCATTATATTCCATAAATAGAATTCAGGAGCTGATATGAAAAAATTCACCGAAGTCATGAAAGCAATATCCGACCCCAACAGGGTCAAAATTTTGAAAATACTGCAGCACTGCTCTATGTGCGTATGCGAACTTCGGGAAGCCCTTCAGGTGTCCCAGCCCACCGTTAGCAAGCATCTCAAAATATTGGAAAGAGCGGGACTGGTTAATAGTAAGAAGGACGGCTTGTGGGTTGATTACTTTCTCGCTGACGGCAGTGAAAGTCCTTATGCGGGCTCCCTTCTGGGGAACCTTCGCCACTGGATGGAAAACGATGCTGAAGTTTCCCGTCTGGTTAATCGGCTTCCCTTTATCAACAGAGAAGAGATCTGCAAACGATAAAGGATTTTCTTGAAAGCGCTATATTGCCAGATTGTTATTCATGTATTAAGCTCCAAGCCAAAGAAGAAAGGAATGAAACCATGGAAATTAAAGTACTGGGGCCGGGATGCCCTAAATGTGAAGAAACTGAAAAGCGGGTAAAGGCGGCCATTGCCGAAGCAGGGGTTAACGCTTCAGTGGACAAGGTCAAGGACATTATGGAAATCGCCAAAAATGGTGTTTTCATGACCCCGGCCGTGGTGGTGGATGGGGAGGTGAAATCCGTGGGCAAAGTCCCTTCAAAGGAACAAATCAAAGGCTGGATAAATCAATAAAAAATAAGGAGGTCAATACCATGTCAGACGCACGTCTTTTGACGGTAGTGTTTCTGACACACGTAAATCTTCAACAACGCTGACGGGAAAATGGAACGTAAAAGCCTACCACCGAAAACCATTTGTTACTGTTTCAGCTATGGTAATGAAGAATGGGAGACAATCGCTCTGGGGGGCTGGAAATGAGGTCGCCTCAAATCTGCCTACGGCAGCTTGACAACAAAGGTGGACCCTTCCTTCAATCGGCTGTTCACATAAACCGTGCCCCCATGGGCCTCCACAATGGCTTTTACAAAACTGAGCCCGAGCCCCAAACCGCGTTTGGAGCGGCTGAGATCGCCGCGATACAATCGTTCCCAGATTCTGAGCATCTCGTTTTCAGCAATACCCATGCCTTCATCGGACACGGATATCACAACGTTTGGACCTTCGGCAGTGGCATCAATCTTGACTTTACCGCCTTTACCGCCGTATTTTAAAGCATTGTCCAACAGGTTCGCCAGAACCTGCTGCAGGCGGGTTCGGTCCGCAGTTACCATGAGTGTTTCATTTAAATTCAGGGCCACTTCCGTATCCTGCTCTTCCGCCACAATCTCATAGAGGTCCACCACGTCGCGGATCATATCAGAAACGGAGAGCAGGGTTTTGTTCAATCGCATGGCGCCGGTTTCCGCTTCCGCCACATCCATCAGGGTATTGAGCATGGTCAGCACCCGCTCTGATTCTTCCATGCAGTCGCCCAGCGCTTCACGGCAGGCTTCACGGTTTCGAGCATCCTGAAGAGCGAATTCCGCCACGCCCCTGAGGCGCGTCATGGGGGTCCGCAAATCGTGGGCCACATTGTCCAAGGAATTGTGCATGGCCTGAATCAGCAGGTCGTTCTTGTTCAGCATTTGATTGAACAGACCCACCAGTTCATCCATTTCACCTCTTTCCCGGCGAACCGGTACACGTAGGCTCATTTCCCCGGTCTTCAGGATATTTTTGACGGTCTCAATCAGGTTCCGGATCGGTTTCATGGCACGAAAGGTCACCATGCTCCCACCGATAATGCCCAGCAGAAGAATTGGAATCATGAAAATGAGGAAAACGGTCCTGAAATAGGAGAGAAACTCCCGGCTTCGGGCTGAGCTCTTCCCGACCTGAAGCGTGATGCCACCGGGCAGCGATGCCATGCCCACTGTCCAGACGCCCTTTTCAGCGGATTCATCGAGGAACAGCCGGAAATCCTTCTTCCCAGGCTGAAGCACCCTCAAACGGCGCGGATCCAGACCTTCAAACCCCGGAGGAAATTTCAAGAAGAGCACCTGGTTCAACGGTCCCACAATGCGAACAAAAAAAATATCACCTTCAGGGTTGGCCTGTTCATCAAAGCGCGCCTTGAGTGCTCGAATCCCTCCTTCCCCATACCAGGCCCGGTATTCCAGGATTCGGTCCTCTACGATCTCCTTTTCACGCTGTTCAACCAGGTTGCCGATCAGATAATAGGCCACCAGGAACAGCCCGCCCGAGGCGATGACAAAAAAGAGCGCATAGAGCACGCTCAATTTGAGACTGAAGGTCAGGCCGACCTTGCTACTGCTCTTTGAGGACATAACCCATCCCGCGCACCGTGTGGATCAACTTTTTATCAAAATCCTTGTCGATTTTGTTCCGCACGCGACAGACCAGCACATCCACCACATTGGTCTGAGGATCAAAGCTGTAATCGTAGACATGCTCCAGGATGGATGTCTTGGAAACAATGCGGCCCTTGTTGCGAACCAGATGTTCCAACAGAGCAAACTCGCGGGAAGGAAGGCTGATTTCCTCTTTTCCCCGTTCCACCTCCCTTGTCAGAAGATCGAGTGTCAGGTCCCCGGCATGAAGTGTGGACGGTTCCGCCACCCGGGTTGATCTGCGAATGAGGGCATGAACGCGGGCCAGGAGTTCGGAGAATGAAAACGGTTTGGTCATGTAGTCATCCCCACCGGTCTGCAGGCCCTTGACCCGATCATCCACTGAGCGTTTTGCGCTGAGAATAATCACCGGAATCGTAATCTTTTTCTGACGAAGCCGCTCGAGGGACAACCCGTCAATCCCCGGCAACATGATATCCACCACGGCCGCATCATAGGGTTCGGTCTCCCCCAGGTGAAGACCGTCCACACCGTCAAGGGCCACATCCACCGCAAATCCCGCCTCTTTCAAACCATTTGAAATAAAGGATGCGATTTTGTGATCATCTTCGACAACCAGGATTCTCATGATGTAATTTCTCTAAAAAATAAAAAAAGGGCGCTCCCCCGACTCCACGAAGAGCGCCCCTGATGATCAAAAAAAATAGTTCAGGTTATGTTATGCTACCTTAACATTTGCAGCAGCGGGACCTTTCTGTCCCTGCTCAATGTCAAAGGTGACCTGATCTCCCTCGTTAAGGGACTTAAACCCTTCCATGACGATTGCAGAATGATGAACAAACACATCCGCACCGTCTTCCTGCTCGATAAAACCAAACCCTTTTTGATCGCTGAACCACTTCACAGTTCCATTAGCCATAGTGACATCTCCTTTTCCTTCTGAATAAATCCACACTACCATACTTGCGGCTGCCACTTTGAAAATGGAATTTCGTTCGATAACGAAGCCAGACACGAGCTAGGGGCGGAAAATTAATAGTGGGTGGAACTTAGCATGATTTAAGAAAAAATCAAGCTTTATTTAGCCAATTTATAACCTTAATTGCATTTTTTCGTGAATATTTTTTCATACCTTACCCCACAGCCCACATAATCGCACAATCACTTCTGCCGCCTTTTCAAACGCAACCTCTGGAATCCATTCTGTTTTTGAGTGAACCATCATGGCGCCCGTAAATATATTGGGGGTCGGAACGCCCATAAAACAAAGCCGCGCCCCGTCCGTCCCACCTCGAATGGGATTCTCCCGGACGTCAATACCCGAGGCCTTGATGGCTGTTTTGGCCTTATCCGCCACTTCCGGATACCGGCGCAGAACCTCCTTCATGTTCTTGTATTGATCTCTGGCCCTGACATTGATTTCCAGCCCAACATAACGCAGTTCAAATATCCGTGACAGTTGTTTCAGGGTGTCCATTCGGCGATTATTTTCAGCTCGATCAAAATCCCGAATAATCAATTTGACCGTTGCAGAATTTTCATCGCCCGTTATTTGGGTCACATGATAGAATCCTTCACGATCCTCAGTATGTTCGGGGCTTTCCCATTCAGGCAGTGCCGCGATGAAACGGGCTGCCAAAGCCGCAGCATTGATCATTTTATTTTTGGCATACCCGGGATGAATATTGTGACCATTGAAAACCAAGTCCAGGCCCCATGCGTCAAAGCATTCTTGTTCAATTTCCCCCATCATGCCCCCATCCATGGTATAGGCAAATTCCCCCATCCGTTTCATTTGGATGAAATCCGTACCAACACCAATCTCTTCATCAGGGGTGAAAACGATTCGCAGTTCCGGATGGGGCAGTTTTGGAAAAGCTTTAAAAGCACAAAGAGCCGCCATAATCTCGGCGATACCCGCCTTGTCATCAGCACCCAGAAGTGTCCGTCCATCGCTGACAATGATGGTTTCACCAATGAACTGCAACAGTTCCGGCGATTCAGAGGCCGTCAGCCGGATTTTTCCAGATCCGGGAAACCGAATATCTCCCCCATCATAATCTTCAATGACCATGGGCTTTACGTCAGCGCCTGACTCCGATGGTGAGGTGTCGAGATGGGAACAAAATGTAATGGCGGGTCCGACAAAACCTGTCGAAGGCGGCAGGGAAGCGTAACCATAGCAATGGGCATCAAGTTCAACATCCGACAACCCCATCTCGATGAGCTCTTCCCTCAACAGCCGACCCAAAACCCATTGCCCTTCCGAAGAGGGATGCATTTTGGAACCCGGATCGGATTGTGTATTGATCCGCACGTACCTGAGGAAACGCTCCCTTGCCTGCTTCCTCAAGAAATTACTGATTTCTTCATTCATCTGTTATTTTTAAGGTGTGTAATGTTTTCAAGGCAACTATCGGTAACCTTCACGGAATTAACGCGCATGTCAAGTAAAAGATGAAAAAATAAGAACATAAATGGATAAAACCCGATTAAACTTTCATTTTAGGACCTTGCATAAAACCCAGGTTTTTCAGTTCATCATCGTATTGGGGAATCATGTAATCCCAGAAAAAACGTTTCATTTCAAGGGAAAGTTTTTCAATTTTTCCTTCCGAACCGGAAGTCCCTAAGAGTACACCGGCCAGTTCCTCAACCAGTTCCTCCTGATTTTTGTAAAGAAAATCCTTGTGAAAGGATTCGGGAATAATCTCGGGATAGGATAACCGTTGGGGCAGTAACGGGATACAGCCGGCACTGATTGCTTCTACCATTGAAATTCCGAAATTTTCCTGCCAGGCAGTACTGACAACCACCGTCCCTTCTTTCAACCACCCTTCGTAGGCAAGTCTTGATGGCTCATAGCCATAACGGACAATCCTTTTTCCATATCGTTTTCGGGCGGCAGTGAAGTCTTTCGGGCAATTTTGAAAATTCTCTCCCAGGAGGGCCAATCGAAAATCGATACCCCGCTTTATCATTTCATCCAGGGCCAGAAAAAAGTCTTTGGGATTCTTGTCAAACTCCCAACGGTGATTCCAAATAATCAAAGGCGGTTTTGATCGAAACGGGGGCGCATCATTGTTCAAGCCTTCAACACCACAACCGGGATGCAGCACCCCGGCCCGGGAACGGATGTCATCCACCACCCAGGTCGGCCTGAAATCGGGCATCATTTTCAAAAATCCGGGGAGTTTTGAAAAAAAGGCGTCAAAATGGGTTTGTGAGTTAAACAAGATACGCTTTGCAGCAAGTGCCGTAGTCATGTCAGTGAATCCAAAATGGACATCCATGGCCTCCCCGGGCGCCAGGGGGTAGGTGATCTGGCTTTCATGAAAATAAACAAGCGCCGGAGGACAACTTGTCCCCGCAAGGACCCGAAAATCAGAGAGGCTCATCAGATCACTGGTGATCAGACCATCATAATCTTCCAGTGGAGGACTATTTTTCAAGAAATAGAGCGCCGCCCCCCGCATACGCCACTTCCAGAAACGGGCGGGCAAAGTCACCAGATCAATCTGATAACGCGAGTGCTGCAACAACCCTTCTGCAAAATATCGATGAGACCCGCCAAAAAAGGGCTCCAGAAAAAGAAATTTCACGTTCTACCTTTCTTCCTGATCATGGTTGTGATAATTTTACCAACCGTTTCAAGTGTTCACAGGGAGCAGTTGTCAGAGGCA
>JAGHDR010000132.1 GCA_021159825.1 Deltaproteobacteria bacterium
ATCCAAGTCCATGGACCAATGTGCTCTTGATTGGCACGTGCATCAGGAAACAACCATGGTTGATCCCTTGAACAGCCGGAAACGCAAGGCGGTTATGGAAATAGAAAAAGAACGGGAATATTCGGTTTCTACCGGCAAGCCGTATACACTGGAAGAATTTAAGACGCTGTTAGAAAAAGCGGCAAAATGGGAAAAAATTCCCAGTAATCGTAAACTTTTCGCCCTCTACACGGCACTGTGCCGGGGCCCGGAAGCGACCCGGGAAACCTTGAAATATATCTTTTTACGTCGTGAAAATGAGACCGGTACATTTTATAGGCCTCTGTGGGATGCCATGTTCGCTATCAATGGCGATTACCCGCTGTGGCAGGAAACAAACTATGGTGAAAATTTAAAAATCTATCATTCTGAAGTTGCGGATCAACTTGAATTGAGATGGCTTATGCAAGGGCCTGTGGCGGGGGAACGTAATGACTGACAGCTGCTACTGGATATTGGATTACAGCCTGGAGTTCTCTTCCGATTTCCATGTTGGTGCCGGAATTACCCTGTTGGGCGGCAACTACCATGGACTTCATCTTGATGCCCGCGGATTTCCCTGCATTCATCATACCGAAATCAGGGGATTGCTGCGTCTGGGAGGTCAGCGATTGCTTGGCTGGGATAACGGGTTTGAGGACAGCTATCGCCGAAATTTTGGTCGAGCCCCTACGGAAAAAGAATTGGGGGAAAAAGGATTGTGGAGCTATACCTCGGCTCGTTTTCCTGGCTATTACAGTAGTCCATATAGCGCTGAAATTATGGGAGAGCAAAGCCATATTAAAAAGATTGACGGCGTGGCGGAAAATCTTTTTTCCTACCAGAAATCCGGGCGGGGGAAAAATGGAGAGCGATGGTTTGGGCGCATCTATTCACTCAAAACTGCCGACATTGAAGATGCGGCTTTCATGTTTGCCTGCATGCGGGCCGAAGATCGCGTCGGTCATCGGCGATCGCGCGGTTATGGTAAAGTAACCTGGAAGCTGGAAAAGCTGCGCAGTTATAGCCCCGGGGGTACCCCTTCCGAGATTAAAACCAGTACGGAGGATATGCTGCGTCTCGCGGTTGACAATAACATGGGGAGAGAAAGATGAAATTTACCACGGTTGAACTTTATTTATTCCCTCTTGAAACGCTTCATTGTGGTTATGGCATTGAACAGGGCGTACTGCTGCCTTCTCTGGCTTATATCCCCGGCCGTGTCATTCGTGGCGGATTAGGAGGCTGGGTGTTACGTAACCATAATAATCTGTCTGCTCAAGATTCGTTGTTTCAGGACTTGTTTTATGCTCATGAATCGGATGCTACTATATCCTATCCCTGGTGTACTTTTCGAGGGAGGCTGCCGGCGCCTTTATCGCTTTTTGAGTTGAAAGACGGTGGCCGTGATAAACGTTTATCTCTGGTTGACTCAGGGCTGCCGGTTTTTATTGAGGAGGAAGAATCCTTTGATGTAAAAGATATTGAAGGCCCGGTTGATTTTCTCAGAAGAGCAGATTTCCCGGCTCAAATAGATGCTGCATTCAAGCTTTGTCACGGCACTGTCGACGAGACTGGTAATAAATATTTCCCTGCCTTTCAGACCGGACTTGAAATGAAGGCGGCCCATCATAAAGTTACCGGCAGGGTGCAGCAAAAGGGAGAAGATAAAAAGGGAGAAGATAAAAAGGGAGAAGGTGGTTTGCGTATCGAAGAGGTTATGCTTGGTTCTTGCCTGACCAGACCCGAGGAAATTTATTATAAGGGTACGCTGATCTATGGTGAAGATGATGAAATAGATGAGCTTTTTAAACCTCTTTGGACGCATGATAACGACTTGAACTTGCCTGATGATGTGCTATTGGACGATCCTGACCCTAAACACCTGATTTATATTGGTCGAAAGAGCGTTCCCGTTGCCGTGTACGCAAATGAATCCGAAACTGTGGGTATTGCTGAACCGCCGTTGCCTGATAATTTGGATGCCTGCCTTACGGTTACCTTGACCAGTGATTGCATTTTTGAAACCCCGCCGACTTCGGAGTCGGAGAAAATGAGGATAAATCGAGATACCCTGATGAGACAGTTGGGGTTGAATGATATGATTTCTGAGTTCAAAGATATGCGGGTTTTTTGTCGGGGGGGACAGGTTCACGGTTACGATGTGTTTAAAAACCAGCCGGCATCATGGCCAAGCATTGCCGCCGGAAGCTGTATTCGATTTAAGCTGGAGTCGGAGGCTCAGCGGCGGCAGGCCCAGGCCCGTTTAGAAAAATTGTCATATATGGGGCTGGGAAAACATCGACGGGATGGCTGTGGCAGATTTAAGGTTAACTGGGAGGTTCACCATCTTGAAGAAGGAGGTGACTGATGCGCGATGAAGTCAAAGAATATTTGCGGAGATTAAGAAAAGATTTTGAAAAGCACCAGGGGCTAAAGAATTATGCCGAAGAAAACGGTAATGAAGCCGGGCATCGTTTCTGGAATCTGCTGCGCGAGGATCTGATGCGCTTGAAGCCGGATTCTCTGGTAGACTATCTTGATAATCCGTCAAGTCGATTGGCCGAGATTAAGAATGGTGATAATTGTTTTGTGACAGATTTACTTGATAAATATAAAATTAAAGATCTTGATGATGAGGTAAAAAGATACTGGCAGGAGGCACTGATCATCTTCTGCCTGGAAAAAGATGTCGCCTGGAAAGTTAATAAGATGAAAACCCGGAAAGCAACTGAACCACGGGCAAAAGGGATGGCTACCGAAGAGAAAAATAGATTGAAAAAAATATTACAGGTTTGGGGGGTGTAGCGATGAGAAAATATCGAGTTTTGATATATGCCCGCCTGAAGATGGAGAGTCCCTTTCATGTCGGATCAGGGCATACGGATGATTCCTTTACAGACCAGCCGGTGTTGCGGGATATTTGCGATGTTCCTTTTATTGCCGGGGGAGCATTAGCCGGAAGCTTTGCCGACAATCTGGACGACCATGACAGATTTGAATGGATGGGAATC
>JAGHDR010000032.1 GCA_021159825.1 Deltaproteobacteria bacterium
CCCCCACAACATTTAGACTTATGCGTATCGTTTGACGTGGTCACAAAGGGCCCTGCGGCCAGGGCGGGGTCCACATTAAGTCGCTTCAGCGCCAGGGGGACCGCAGCGCCGATCAAGCCTGAAAGCGTGATGATGAGAAAGAGGGCCGCGTTGACAACGAGACCCAGTCGGTAGTCTCCCACCCAGAAACCTGCAATCACCCCTAGGATGCCCCCGCAGATAATGCCGTTGATGAGGGCGACCCGCAATTCCATCCACAGCCTTTTTTCGATGCCCGCAAGCCCGATATCTCCGGTTGCAAGCCCTCTGACCACCACTGTGGCGGCCTGGGCGCCGGTGTTCCCCCCCCCCCATGGCCATGACCACGGGGGAAAAAAACGACAGGGAGATCATCGCCTTAAGCGAGGCTTCAAACTGATTGATAATCATCGCCGCAAAAACACCGCCGAAAAGTGCCGCAATCAGCAGGGAAGCCTGGCCCTGGAAATTTTGAGGGTCGATTCCTCGGTAATCTCCTGATCAATAACGCCCGCCATCAGCGACATATCTTCATCGGTTTCTTCTTCGATAACGTCAATAATGTCATCATGGGTAATGCGACCCACCAGACGAAAATGGTTATCCACCACCGGAACATTGACCAGGTCATACCGCTTAACGATATTGGCCACCTCTTCCTGGTCGGTATTCGTTCCTACAGAGAGATGACATCGGGATTCATGATGTCGCTGATGTTACGGTCTTTCGGTTCAAGTACCAGGTCCTTCAGGGAAATCACTCCCACGAGTCTCTGAAAACCATCGGTAACCCAGATATAGTAGAGGCTTTCAATCTCTTTCCCCTTTTCCCGGACGGTTTTAACGGCATCTCCTACTGTTGCATCAAATTTAACTGCGAGAAACTCCAGGGCCATGATGCCCCCGGCGGTATCTTCGGGAAAGGGGAGCAGCTTTTCAAGTTCCTTCGAGACATCGTCGCCCACCGTCTCGATGACTTCTCTGGCCCGTTCCTCCGGAAGGTCTCCCACCAGGTCGGCGGCATCGTCGGAATCCAATTCCGTCACGATGTCGGAAATGGCCTTGTTGTCCAGATCCCGCAGTAACCGTTCCCGTACGGGCGGCTCGATTTCAACGAGTACATCTCCGGCGTTCTCCGGCTCCAGAATCTGAAAGATAGCGATTCTTTCACCAACGCCCAAATGCTCAATCAGGTCTGCGACATCGGCGGGTCGCATTTTTTCAACGAGTTTTTTGAGCGTACCGGGTTCTTCCTGATCAAGCAGGACTTTGACTTTACCCACCAGCAGTCTGGCTTCCATGGTGTTTGTCTTGAAACCGGTCAAGGGTTACTCCTTCAAGTCGTTTTTTCTTTCAATTTAAACTTTTGTAGAACAAAAAAGGCCGGATTAACACTGAACCGGGGGTGTTTGCGTGGAACAGGAGGCCCCCCCTGTCCACGCAAAGAGAGCAATGAAGAAACCCACGAAAAATAAATCCTGTTTGTTAGGTTTTCATGTGAGAACGGTTAAAAATGCGTGAGGAGGGGGCGTTATATGGACGGCATCCAAAGGCAATAATCTCAACTTTCGCTCAGAGAAATTAGAGCGGGCAAATTTTATTTTACTGAGGGAGTTGTTTTTTGCCGAAAATATGGTATCCTTTTTTCCTACATAAACCATAAGGAGCGGAAAATGGTCGGCTGGGTAAGCTTGTTCAGGGCGTGGGTCAGGTTGTTGGGGAAGGCCCGGAAAAGAGTTTTGACCGGAAATCCGTGGGCAATTACGATCATCATGTTGACCTTTGTTTCGTCCGTGCATATCGTTCACGCTCAGGGGGTGAAAGACCAGTCCTTTCACGAATGGCTCAAGGGGGTTCGCCGGGAGGCCCGTGCAGCGGGCGTTTCCCCCGAAGTCCTGGACCGGGCTTTTTGGCGGCTGAAGCCCATTCCCAGAGTGATCAAACTGGACCGCTCTCAACCCGAATTTAAACTGACCTTCAAACAATACCAGGACCGCATGGTTTCCGGGAAGACCGTTTGGGACGGTCGGCGTTTGTACCGCGAACACCGAGATCTTCTGAAAAAGATCGGGGATCAATACGGGGTTGATCCCCGGTATATTGTTGCTCTTTGGGGCATTGAAACCCGATATGGCCGGATTACGGGCGGGTACCCGGTCATCGCCGCCCTAGCGACGTTGGCTTATGGTGGTCGGCGTAGCGTTTTTTTCAGGGAGGAACTGATTCGAGCCCTCAAAATTCTTGATGAGGGTCATATTGCCGTGAAAGACATGGATGGCTCCTGGGCGGGTGCCATGGGCCAGGTTCAGTTCATGCCGTCATCTTTTGTGAGTTATGCTGTGGATTATGATGGTGATGGTCGGAGGGATATATGGGACAATGTGCCCGATGCGCTGGCATCCGCAGCCAATTACCTGGCAAAATCCGGATGGAAGAAAGACCAGGGATGGGGGGGGGGATATCCTTTGACGGGGGGTGCAGTTAAAGGTATGGTGGGGGAAAGAGGCAAGAAAACC
>JAGHDR010000307.1 GCA_021159825.1 Deltaproteobacteria bacterium
CCCCATCCAAGTTGTATTCTGCTTCGTCATCGTCTTGACGTTCCACCCGATTATGGAATGTTGCTTCCGACCCTCAATTCTCTTATTTGGCCCTGATTTTTCAGAGAACAGATAATCCGGCTGTTCAAATTATATTTTTTTTGAATATTTTTTTTGAATATCGGCTTCCTACTGCCGTAACAGAAGGTATGGGCGTTCCTTGTCTGCAAAAGGAACGATACGGTGTAAACCATAGCGGAAGGAGGAAAAGCCATGCCGGCTCAATTACAGGAAGCACTCAAGCACGCGGTGGGAAATCAAACATTTCCCAGGGGGGAAAAGGCTGCGAAGGAAGATACGTTCTTTTCCATGGACGATCTCGTGCCGGTGAAAAAGGACGCGGCAAAGCGGAGCCTGAAGCGGGTCCTTTCGGAGATGGAAGAATTGATCCGCGAAAAGAAATGGGAAGACGCGGTGGCGCTCTTTTATCCCGTCGAGGAGAAGCAGCCTGAGCTGGCGGCCTACGGCATGGAAATTCCGGTGCGGGCCAAGACGGCTTTTGCCCTGGGCCAGTTGCAGCGCTTTGACCATGCCATCGCCGAACTGACCCGGTGCATCAAAGGGGAACCCGATAATTTTTACCATCACAGTTCCCTCGCATACACGGCTTATAATTCTCTTTTTGCGGCCCAGAACCGGGATGTTTTCCTGAGCGGAAAAGTTCGGTTCGAGCGTGTGGAACTGGCGCACCGGCATTTCAGAAGGTCCCAGGAATTGCGGCCCACGGGGGTCACCAATTTCTACCGGGAAGGGATGCTGTACCTCAAGATCGAGGGCAAATCCATTAAGGCTCTGCCGCTCTTTCAAACGGCGGTAGCCTGCTGGGACCATCTGTCCGAGGAGGAACGAAAGGTCCGGCACCAGGAACGGAAGAACTACGTAAAAGCCCTTTACCGCTTTTCAGGCGTTCTTTTGGAGCAAGGTGATTCAGGTGGGGCATTGAAAAACATGACCCGGGTTCTGTCGGAAGATGAGAAGAGCGGGTATCTGTCCCTGGTGTTCAAGTATTTCGCCCTGGGAAAGATCCACTTTCATCTGAACCGGTTTGATAAGGCCAGGGATGCGCTCCTGTTCGCACTTCAGAGCGGAACGGGGGGCAACCATGATTTTGCGCATGAATTGCTCTCCCGCACCTACCTGGCCATGGGCAATCCCCAGCGGGCGCTGGAAGTAATCCTCAAAATCCCTGAAGGGCGGCGCAGGCCCTACTGCCGGTGGACAGAGGCGGATGTGTTATGCGCCCTGAAACGGTATGACCGGGCCAGGGCCGCCCTGCTCAAAAGCGGCGAACGGGATACCCGGTCCCGGCATAAGAGCCTCATTCGTCTGGTGAAGATCGCTTATGCTGAAAATCATTTTGAACAGGCCATGGGCTATGCGGCCGACGCGGACCGGTTTTTCCAGGAGAAATGGGGAAACCGCTTTCTGGAAGGAATCTTCTGGCAGGGGGTGTGCGCTTATCGGTTGGGAAGGAAATCCGAAGCACTGGCGCTGGCCCGGGAGTTAAAAGCGCTCAAGCCCGATTTCCCCAAACTGAATGTGTTGTTTGAGAGGCTTGGAGCGTAAGGAAAACGGGGAGGCCTTTTTATGGAAGCCGTATACGTACTCGAACCGGGAAGCTATATCCGCCGCGAGGGAATGACCCTCAAAGTGGTCAAAGGGGGCAAGGTCCTGGAGCAAATCCCGGCGGACGGGCTCAAACGCCTGATGTTGATAGGCTATGTGTCCCTGACCGGCAGCGTTCTGGATTTCCTGATTCGAAACCGGGTGCAAACCGTGTTTATGACCCCTACCGGACGGTTCCGGGCGCGCCTGCTCCTTGATGAGCATGGCCATGTGGCCCTGCGCCGCTCCCAGTACCTTCAATTGAGCCGAAAGGAGTTTGCTTTGGAGACGGCCCGCACGGTGGTTTCGGGAAAAATTCGAAACATGCTGCGCCTGACCCTGCTGCGTGCCCGACAATACGGGGATGAGACCCTGAAAATCGCTGCCGCGAGCCTCAACAGTGCATCGGCGCATTTAAAAGATGTAAAGAAAATGGATGGGTTACGCGGTGTCGAGGGGGCCGCCACCCGAGCCTACTTCGGCGCATTCAGCCGGATGGTTCGAAATGAAGCATTTTCCTTCAACGGGCGTAATCGAAGGCCGCCCCTGGACCCGGTCAATGCGCTGCTCTCTTTTGTGTACACCCTGCTGACCAATGAGGTCCTCTCCGCTATTCAGGCCGGCGGCCTGGACCCTTATCTGGGCGCCCTTCATGAACCGTTGCAGGGCCGTCCGTCCCTGGCCTGTGATTTGGTGGAGGAATACCGGACCTTTTTGGGGGATCGGCTGGTGTTGGGCCTCATCAACCGCAAGGTTATCGGTAAAGATGATTTTGTCTACGGTAAAGAACCGCCCCGTACATTTGTGGACGAAGAAGAGATGCGGCGGAAGCGGCCCGTGCTCATGAAGCCCGCCATCTGCCGGGCCTTTATTCAGGCCTACGAAGAGATGATGAAACGGGACGTTTATTATCCGCCCCTGAATAAAAAAATTACCTACCGGTGGCTGATTTTGCAGCAGGCCAGGCGGTTCGGCAGCTATCTGAGTGAACCGGAAAAGGGGTATTTTCCGTTTACGTGGGATGCGTGAAGATGTTTTGCCTGGTCTGTTTTGATATTGTGGACGACCGTGCAAGGACGCGGGTGGTTAAGGTGCTTAAAAGCCACGGGCAGCGGGTGCAGAAATCCGTTTTTGAATGTGCGTCCCTGGGCGAGGAAAAGTATCTGAAAATGAAAAACCGAATTGAAGACCTCATCGACAACGCCGAGGATACGGTCCGGTATTATTTTTTGTGCAAGGGATGCCTGTTGCGCATGGAGTATTCGGGGATCGGTGATTCCCCGGACCGGAAATCGTACAAGGTGGTTTAAACCATTGAGGGGTATCCCGAATTATGACTGCTCGGAGCAACCGGAAAAATACACCGCCGGCGCCTGATTTTTCACTTGTGCTTTCCCGCATGGAGCAGGAAATTCTTCACGGAAAACAATCCGGGAAGTGTGCAGAGGTTCTGGCTCGGGAGGACATCTGGTCCCGCCTGGGTCCGAGGGATCAGGTCCGATGGGCGGAGCTGGCACAAATGTCGGGTCATGTGGATTTGGCCCTGAAAATCCTGGCCCACATCAACCAAAACTCCCCGTCATTGGAAATTGCCTGGCGGACGCGACTGGAACTTCTAACCATCCTGGATAGGAGAAAAGAGCTGGCGGAGGTGATGGCCCGGTGCGGGAATTGTCCGGATCAAAAAGAGCAAAAGACCTGGTTGAACCTCATCGCAGCCGCGAAACCCTCTGAAAAGGACCGGGCCATGGATGAGGCGGCGGCACCCTTTATGGCACTGCGGGAGCGGCAACGCCTGATTGATCGTTTTCTGGAGATTTTCGCCGGGCGGGAAGACTGTTTTGCCCGACAGTGGGTGGACAAGAAAGAGGGAAAACAGGGTTACGTTCCGGTCCGCCGACCCATGGAGCCTCGGGATGTTGAGGATCACCTGAAAGGCATCAAGACCTATGGCATGTACTTGTTACGTCCTGATGCCACGGTCACGACGGCGGTCATGGATGTGGATGTGACCCGGAAATTCAGGGAGGGGAAACTGAGTGGGGAAGATCGGGGAATTCTTCGGCGCGAAGGAGCCTATCTCATGAAGCGGATTCGCGATATGTCGGAATCGGCGGGGTGCGCGCCCCTGGTGGAATTCAGCGGCGGCAAGGGGTTTCATTTCTGGTTTATTCTGGATCGCCCCATTCCGGCGGGACAGGCTAAAAAATGGCTCGATCCCATACGGGAGGTGCTTTATCGGGATCTGTCCGCGTTCAATCTGGAAGTTTTCCCCAAACAGGCATCTCTTTCCGGGAAAGGCATGGGGAATCTGGTGAAGTTCCCCCTGGGGGTGCATCGGGTGACGGGGAAACGATCCTATTTTTACGATTGCCGGGACCGCGGCACGGATGCTCAGTTGGCGTTTCTCATGGGTGTGAAACCCGGGAATACAGATCAAATGGGTTCTTTTGCGGTATCTGCAAAAAGGGCGAATGTGTTAGCGCACCCCAGACTTAAAAAATGGGCCGAGGACTTCCCCGAACTGCAACGGTTGGAAACCTGTTGTCCGCCTTTGGGGCAGATCATGGCCGGATGTCGGCAGGGCAGGGCATGCACGGAACGGGAGGAGAAGATTGTATTTCAGACCGTTGGTTTTTTGGCCAGGGGAAAAACCCTGCTGCACCATCTGCTGGCATCTTTGCCGGATTACAACCCCCATTTGGTGGATTTCAAGCTGAGTCGCCTGCGGGGAACCCCGCTGGGGTGTAAACGGATTCATTCCCTCTTGAATTTCACCGGAGACATGTGCGCCTTTGAAGAAAACGGGGAAACATACGATCATCCCCTGCGTCACATCAGGGAATGGAAGAACAAAGACGGACCGAAATGTGAGAAGGTGGAAAACCTGCAAGACGCACTGGAGAACCTTAATCGTGCCGTATTGCAGGTGAAACGGTTCCTGGATTGATCCGTTTATTGACATAACCGTTAGAATGTGACTATGTTCTTTTCACTGCATTATGTGGAGGCAAACCATGCTGTACGGAAAATACCGTTTCATCTGCCGTCTTGAAACCGATGCTATCCTGCCCGGTTATAAGGGAAGTACTTTTCGCGGCGTATTCGGTCATGCCCTTAAACGGGTGGTTTGCGCTCTCAAACGGGTGGAATGTGAGACCTGTGTATTAAAAAACCGGTGCGTGTACGCCAGGGTGTTTGAAACCCCCATTGCCGTGTCCATGCCCGAGGCTGCCCGTATTTCCGCACCACCGCACCCCTTTGTGATTGAACCGCCCCTGACCGACCTGCGGCAGTACCGGGCGGGGGACCCGATTGAATGCGGTTTGATCCTCTTCGGGGAGTCAAACAACAGCCTTCCCTATTTTGTTTATGCCTTCGAACAGATGGGGAAGATCGGTATCGGCAAACGGATCAATGGAAAACGGGGACGGTTCTCCCTGGAATCGGTTAAAACGGGCGATCGGGAGATCTATTCCTGCCGGGACCGAACCTTCCTCCAGGATGCGCCGGCAGGAAGTCTGAATCCTTTGGGCTCAACCTCCGATAGCAATGGGAACGGCTGCACCCGGATTTCCGTCAAGCTGGAGACGCCCCTGCGGATCAAGTTCAAAAGTGAGATCCGCGCCTCCTTGCCCTTCCATGTGCTGGTCCGGGCCATGCTCCGGCGCATGTCCTCTCTTTATAATGTGTGGGGCGATGGGGAACCGGCGCTGGATTACAAGGGGCTTATTGAGCGGGCGGAGAAGGTTCGTATCCGGAATAACGACCTTCGGTGGTTTGACTGGAAACGCTATTCCAACCGGCAGGAAAGAAAGATGTTCATGGGAGGATTGGTGGGGAGTGTGACCTATGAGGGGGACCTGGGGGAGTACCTGCCGCTGATTGAGTTTTCGGAAAAGGCGCATTTGGGGAAGAATACGTCGTTTGGGCTGGGGAAGATACGGGTGAATAGGGTTTGATGTGGGACGCTGCAACAGAGGGATTCCGCTGGAAGGAGCATACAATGGATGAAACGACTTTAAAGATGGCCATGGCAGGTTTTTTTCACGACATGGGCAAGTTTGCGGACAAAGATACTTTGGGTGTGACGGAGAGATACTTTAATGATAATGCGGGGATCTATCTCCCCTTTCGTGATGGCCGACACACCCACCAGCACGCGCTCTTTTCCGCTGCCTTCATTGAGCAAAAGGAGAGGTTCCTCCCGCCTCAATTGAACAGCGGGGGATGGGGGGAGGGCGATGCGTTCATCAACCTGGCGGCGGGGCATCATGACCCGGAGACGCCCATGCAACAGATCATTACCGTCGCCGACAGGCTTACCAGCGGCATGGACAGGGATGTTTTTGATGGGGCCGACAGCAGGGAAATTGCGGTGCGCGATTACAAAAAGACCCGTTTACTGCCGCTGATGGAACAGTTGGAAAATCCCGATCTGGATGAAAGAGGAAA
>JAGHDR010000179.1 GCA_021159825.1 Deltaproteobacteria bacterium
TTTTAGCAGATTTTTTGCTTCGTGTCCCGTACTATTTTTGGGGATCTAAAAATAAGCCGAATATTTACGTTTGTAAAGCTGTTTTCCCTTATGCATAAAGGACTTAGCAGTATTTTTTATTTGAGAACAGGTAGTTTTAGACTTGATTGATTATGCTGAAGTAGATCGGTGTGGTGGGAATAAAAACGGTTGTTTTGGATGATTATTTTTTTCCATCTCCCTTATCCATTCAGAAAATGAAAGGGATCTTCAACAAAAAATGGGACTCGGAAGAAACACACCGGCACAAGATTGGGGGACACTTTACTTATCTTTCTGAGTCCTTACAAGGCGGTGATTTTCATCAATGAAAAATGTCTGCTGCCGATGGTTTCCGCTCACTGTCACATGATGTGAAATCCCCGGAGCCAATTGAAAGGGGGGAAATCCTGAAGCGTCATGTTGTTGACAAGGGTGTGCAGGGGTTGTTAGGATGCTGTCTGCGGGTTTAGGGTGTAAGGTTTAAGGCCCAGGTTTCCATTGTAATTACCTTACTCCTTATGCCTGATACCTTACACCTTTTCTGAGCCGGAGCAGACCAAAATGCCCGTTTATGAATACCGGGCCCTGGACAGGGCCGGCAAGAACCGTGACGGGATCATTGATGCCGACAGCCCCATCGCGGCGAGACGGAAATTAAGGGAAACGGGCGTTTTTCCCGTCAGCATTAAGGCATCCGCTTCTTCAACCCAAGGATCCGCGGAAACCAAAACGGTTGGATTGTCTTTTTTAAAACGGATCAAACTGGGTGAACTGTCCGTTGCCACACGTCAACTGGCAATTCTCCTGGGGGCCGGCATTACCCTGGTGGCATCCCTGGAAGCCATGCTCATGCAGGTTGCGAACCCCGCATTCAAGCGTGTGCTGGCCCAGATCAAGGAATCCGTCAATGAAGGCAACAGCCTGGCCCACGCCCTTTTCAATCATCCAAAGGTTTTCTCCAATGTCTATATCAACATGGTCCGCGCTGGGGAGGCCTCGGGCTCTCTCGACCTGGTATTGCACCGACTGGCCGATTTGAGCGAACAGGAGCAGGCCCTGAAGGGGCGCTTGAAAGCGGCCATGGCGTATCCGGTTCTCATGAGCTGTGTGGGGGTGGTGGTGGTTTTTTTCCTGGTGGCCTTTGTGGTACCCAATGTCACCCAAATTTTCCATGAAATGCATCAGGCGCTACCGCTGCCCACCGTCATTCTCATAGGGATCAGCGGTTTCCTCATGAAGTTCTGGTGGCTGGTCCTTGCCATGGCGCTAGCCTCAATGGTTTTGTTGTGGCGGTTAAAAAATACGGAGAGGGGCCGATATGCATGGGATCGGTTTATGCTTGCCATTCCCCTTGTGGGCGCGTTTAATATCAAAACCGCCGTGGCGCGTTTTGCGCGAACCCTGGGAAGCCTGCTTCAAAATGGCGTACCGCTTTTGACCGCCCTGGATATTGTCAAAAATGTGGTGGGCAACAGACTTTTTGCGGAAGTCATCGATGGCGCCATAGATGCGGTCGAGAAGGGCAACGCCCTTGCCACCGCCATTACGGGGGACCGTTGTTTTCCACCCATTGCAGTGCAAATGATTTCGGCCGGCGAACAAAGCGGCCATCTGGAAGAAATGCTGGAAAAAATTGCGGAGATGTATGAACGGGAAGTGGAAGCGCAGGTCCTGACCATGACGTCCATGCTGGAGCCGGTGATGATCCTGTTCATGGGCGTTACCGTCGGGTTTATCGTTATTTCGATGCTGCTGCCGATCTTTGATTTGAATCAGATGATCCACTAACGCGGGTAACACCCGCAACCCAAAGATGAACTTGTAGGGGGCAGTTGTCAGTTTTCAGTTGTCAGTTTTCCGCACTGAGGGATTCACGAAACAAAAGAACTCTCGGCGATGCTCGTAGGACTCAGCAAATCCCTAAGGAAGATAAATTAGTATCGATATGCTTTTGCTGATAACTGACAACTGACAACTGATACCATTTTCTTGTTTTTTGTGACAGAAGACCATGTGATAAGGCCTAAATAAAGGCACCTCAGGAGGGGAACACAACATGAGCAGAAAGCGTTTGAATGTTCACGGTTTCACACTGATTGAACTGATGGTGGTCATTGTTATTCTGGGAATTCTGGCCGGGCTCATTATTCCACGAATCATGGGTAGGCCCGAGGAAGCCAGAAGGATGAAAGCCCGGGTGCAGATGGAGAGTATGGAGACAGCGCTCAGGCTCTACAAACTGGATAATGGCATCTATCCATCCACGGAACAGGGGCTGCAGGCACTTGTTGAGGCGCCTGCCGTGGGGGAACTGCCCAGGCAATGGCGAAAGGGCGGGTATCTTGAAAAGGGGAAAGTACCCAAAGACCCATGGGGTCATGAATATGTCTACCTCAGCCCCGGCCTTCATGATGACTTTGATCTGGTAAGCTACGGGGCCGACGGCCAACCCGGGGGAGAGGATCAGAATAAGGACGTCAACAGTTGGGAGATTGATGATTGATGATTGTTGATTGTCGAGGAAGGAGGAAGTTCATCCTTCATCCTTCATCCTTTATCCTTAACAGTAAAGGCTTTACGTTAATCGAACTGGTGGTGGTGGTGACCCTCATTGTCATAATGATCGGGTTGACCCTGCCGCAGATTCGAAACACCCTGTTGAGCGATGCCTTGAAGCGCACCGCGCTTCGCATGGTGGGGGTGGCGAAAAACCTGAGAGACGAGGCGGTGCGGGAACAGAAAACCTACGGCCTCCGTCTGGATATGGTGCGGCAGCAATACTGGGTCGGATTTACCGCCATGACTGAAGAAGAGCAGGTGCTTTCGCGGAAAAACGCTGAAAAACTGCCCCCGAATGTTCAAATCCTTGATGTATGGTTCAAGGAAGAGGGCAAGGTAAGCGAAGGGGAAACCGTTATCCTGTTTTTCAAGGCGGGGTATGTTCAGCCTTCCGCCATCCATCTGGGCGATGATGACGGCCGGCGATTCACCATTGTGCTGAGCCCTTTCGGGGGAAAGGTAAACATGCTGGAAAAATATGTTGATTTCGAGAATGAGGAATAAACCGCAAGGCTTTACCCTTCTGGAGGTCATGATTGCCGTTGCCGTGCTGGCCATAGCCCTCTCCGCTGTGCTGGGGTTGCAGTCGAGAAGCCTGACCCTGGCCGCTGAAAGCCGTTTTCATACCACGGCAGCCCTGCTGGCCCAGGGGAAAATGGCCGAGACGGCGGTGGCCGGGATGGGGAGTCTGGCATCGGACTCAGGGGATTTCGGCGATGTGTTCTCCGGGTATGCCTGGCGCATGTCCGTACAGAATGCCGATCTGCCCGGCCTTGACAAAATGAAAGGCCGCCTCAAACGGATCGACCTGGAAGTCACCTGTGGTGAAGGCGAACTTTATTCATATGATCTCAGGCTATACCGGTTTTTTCCACTCGAAACAAAGAAATGAAAGTCGTGAAAGTTTTGGATTTCCTGATTAGATACCTTAAGCCTGTTGTGAACCGGGGTTTCACGCTTTTTGAGATTCTCATCGCAATTTTCATACTTGCCCTGGTGGTGTCGGCGGTTTTCGGTGCTTTTTCGGGGACTTTCAAGGTGGTGAACGAAACCGAAGTTCAGGAAGAAATTTATGCTGCGGCCCGGGTGGCCCTGGAGCGGATTTCCGAGGACCTGGCTTCCGTCTGTGGGGGCGGTTTGCCCAAAGGAGAACAACCCCAAGCCGATGCGACCCGGCAACCATTTCTTTTCAAAGGAGAAGACCATCGGGTGGATGATAAAAATGCGGACACCCTTCGGTTCTTTTCCTTTGCCCATTTATCCTTTAAAGTCCGGCCCCAGGCGGAAGGGCCTGCGGAGATCAACTATTACACGGAATACAGGGAAGAAACAGACGACCTGGCCCTTTACCGCTCCGATACCCTGGATTACCTGGAAAGCCCTGAAAATGGGCAGGGGGGCCTTCTGCTTTGCGAGGGGTTAAAATGGCTCGATTTCATCTATTATGACAGGGATGGTGACGCCCACGATAGCTGGGATACCACCGAAAACAGCGGTACGGCACAATTGCCGTCCCGGGTAGAGATTTCCGTTGGGTTTGAAAATGCCATTTCACCGAAAAATCCCTTGCAATTCATGACCGGCGTTGCACTGCCGCCCATTCTGTGAGGGGTAGACATGCCAAAGTCTCCACGGTTGAAAAATCAGAAGGGCTTCGCGCTGATCCTGACACTCCTCGTGATCAGCATGATGGTGGTGGTGACCCTTCAGTTCAACCGCTCCGTGTGGTCCGGGCTTTATGGATCTTCTAATCTTAAGGAAGCCACCCGACTTCGCCTGGTGGCCCGTTCAGGATTTGAGTGCGCCATGATGGTGCTTTCAGAGGACAAAGAGCAGAATGATGTGGACACCCTTCGGGAACCCTGGGCGCAGTCCAGGGAACTTTCCCTGCAATCAACCGCCTTGTTTGAAAAAGGGCATTTCATGGTGGAAATTTCGGACCTTTGTGGAAAAATTCAAATCAACCGGCTCTTGGATGATAAGGGCGGCTGGCGCCCGGCACAAAAAGATCTATTTCAGCGGTTTCTACTGTCTAAAGCATTTGGTCTTGATTCGGATGAGGTTTCAAATTTGATGGATTTCATCAAAGACTGGCTTGATCCGGATGAAGATATCACCCGTTTTGGCGCCGAATCCGGTTATTACCAGGGCCTGGAACCGCCCTATGCCTGCGGAAATGGCCCCCCGGCATCTCCGGACCGTCTGACCCTCATAAAAGGGTTTTCCGAAGAACTGGTCTACGGCACATCTGAAAAAAAAGGGATTATGCCTTATCTGAGCGTTCACGGGGATGGTAAAATCAATATCAACACAGCGGGACCGGTGGTTCTGCAGGCTTTATCAACGGAGATGAATGAAGAAATGGTTCGAGACATGATCGCATATCGGGAGGACCCCGCAAACGATCTGGCGGATCCCAAGTGGTATCAGAAGGTACGCGGAATGGATCACATTGTTTTTGACGCCGATTTGCTGACCACCCAAAGCGATTATTTTGAAATTCGGTCAACGGGTATCATGGGAAAAATGGAACAGCATTTAAGTGTATCCGTTTTCCGGGAACCGGGAAAACCGATTCAAGTCCTTCAATGGAAAGCCGGCCCGGAGAATACAAACCCTGAGGATACGAACTAATGCCCCCGAGCGTCACAGGCATTGATATCAATGATGATTATCTGACCGCTGTCCAGGTACTCAAGGGATTCGGTGGATGGGAACTCACGGCCTGCGCCCGGATTCATATGAAGGGTGAGGAAGAGCGCCTCGATCAGGGGCTTTCAACCCTCTCCCAGTCCATGGACCTGACAGGGGGAGAATGCATTGTTGCCGTCTCGGGGGCCGATACCTATTATCGAAACCTGGCGGTTCCCTTTAAGGACAAGAGAAAACAACGGGAAGTTCTCTCCTTTGAACTGGAACCGAACGTCCCTTTTCCCATTGATGATCTGGTGGTCGATTTTTTTTCCACCCATCGGTCCGATACACCGGAACTGCTGGCTTTTTTTGCCGAAAAACGGGTGATCAGCCGGTTGCTGGACACGCTGAAGACCCATGACATTGATCCGGAAGCGTTGTGTGTTCGGTGTATCCCCATGGCCTTATGGCTGATCAACAATCCGGGGAAACCCCATAAGGGCATTTTACTGAACCTGGGGGAAAAAAGGGCAACCCTGGTTCTGTGGCAGAAAAGCCGGGTGGTATTCATCCGCACGTTTGTCTATGGCGGCGACGCCCAAACCCTTCTGAAGACTGTTCGCCATACGATTCACGCCTTCGGGGCCGGACGAAAAGACTTTGAGGCCCCCGAAAAAGCGTTTTTGACGGGTCAGGGCACCACACAGCCCGGGGTATCGCAATCTATAGCCGAAATGCTGGGTATTCCCACTGAGCGAGTGGATTTGTGCAATGACGACCGAATTCGACTGGGGGAAAACGCGGAACCGGTGTGGGACCCTTTACTTATGGACGGCGCCCTCTCTCTGGCATTGGGCCGTTATAACGCGAAGGGATTGGGACCGAATCTCAGGAGAAATGGTTTTGAGGTCCAAAAACGATCATTTTATCGCTCAAAAATCTTCAGGAAAGTTGCGGCCTGGCTGTTGGTAATTGCTTCCCTCTGGGCCATTGACATGGGGGTGGATACCCATTTCCTGAAACAGCGGGCGGTAGCCCTTGACAGTCGGACCCTGGTCCTGTTCAAGAAAACATTCCCCCATATACGCCGCATCGTGGATCCCGTTAAACAGGCACAGATAGAAATAAATGAGTTGAAGCGCATCTCAAAGCCGGGCCGGGTGGTGGGGATAAACAGCCGGGCGCTTGATCTGTTGCTGGAAATTTCCGAGCGACTTCCCGAATCAATGGATTTAAAGGTCTCACGCCTGGTGATTGATTCCCATTCGGTCAGGATTAAAGGCGATACCGATACCTACAACACGGTGGATCGGGCAAAACAGGGTCTTGAGAAATCGTCCCTTTTTAAGACCACGACCATCAGTTCCGCCAATCTGGATCAAGGGCAGAACAGGGTTTTGTTTGAAATTAAACTGGGAAGGTGATTTTGAGGCGCGGTAGAGAATGCAGTTAGGGAAACGAGAAAAA
>JAGHDR010000059.1 GCA_021159825.1 Deltaproteobacteria bacterium
ACTCGACCCCGGTCGCCACATAAGCCGCCAGTTTTCTATCAAAAGCGCCGGCAGCGTGTCCCTGAACGGATTTTCCAATTCTTTGCGTCTCAGCCATAAGGTCCAGAACCCGGTTGTCCCGGGTAAGGATGGCACCTTGCCAGAAAGATTCCCCCAGTCCGATAACGCGGGGGTCTTCAAAAAGCCCGGCCAGTTGCTCCTTTGAAATCATCAAGGATTTTGTCGCGGGGCTCAGGGAAATCATGGGGGGAACCAGGACGAACATCTTGATGGGACAAGGGTCAACCTGGTCCAGGAAAATTTTGACCCCTTCGGCTCCCAGAGCAAATCCATAGCTCTCCACTTCCGTCATCAGGGTGGTGACACCGGAAGGGATGGCGTAGGACAAAAAATCGTTGATGTTGAAGTAGTTGATTAGATGGGTATGGGCTTTGATGAGCCGGTCATTTTCAGAAATCAGGGTGCGATACATGCCCCGGGAAAAGACCGCAACAATGAGAAAAACCACCAGGGTGACGGTTGTGCCGAAATAGAAAATCAGCCTTCCCTTGGTGCTGGAGGGCAAGACGCTTTTCTTCTTCATAGTAAGCCTCCCGAAACAGCTGGGTTTTATACGGTTTTGAAAACCATCGGATGCACAAGACGGAATATTTTTCTATAATCATTTTTTAACAGCCTACATTCGTATTAAATAAATTACAATGTACATCTTTTGAATACGCACTTTTTATTGAGGCTCATGACCAAATTTTGCTATGATGCCGTGAATTCAGGCCACATTCATTTTCTGAACAGGACAGAAAAATTGGAATACAAAGTGCTTCTAACCGTTTTTGCTGCAGTTTTCGTTGCCGAACTGGGCGACAAGACCCAATTGGCCACAATGCTTTTTGCTTCAGACAAAGACGTCGGCAAGCTCACTGTATTTGTCGGTGCATCTTTAGCCTTAATTGTTGCATCGGGTATCGGTGTTCTCGCCGGTGGTTTTATTTCCCACTATATCAGTGAAAAGCATTTGCAGTATATTGCGGGGGCTGGATTTATCGCCATAGGCATATGGACGCTTTTTAAAGCATGAATCACATTGACACGGTGCATATGGCAACTGCTAAAGGGTCGATCCGGCCGTTGGACACTGTGGCAGTATATTTAAAATAGGGTGCAGGATGGAACTGCACCTTGTGGACAATCATAAAAATTGGAACGTTATGAAAGAAAACGCAATTAAAATTCAAGAATCCCTTGAACATCGAATTCTGCATGGACTTTCCTGTGAATGGGATACGGCACTGTGGGTTTTGCCGTCTTCCTATGAAGATCAAATGCGAAAGCCCCTGTTTGCCATCAGGGACATGAACAATCAATGGGGATACTGGTCAGGGAAAAACCGGGAGATTGTTCTGAGCCGGTCCCTTGTGCTGGAACATTCCTGGAATGCGGTGCGCCAAGTGCTCAAGCATGAGATGGCCCATCAGTTTGCGGAAGAGGTTTTGGGCGTACGCAATGAATCCCCTCATGGCCCCCGTTTTAAAGAGTCGTGTTATCACCTTCGGGCGGACCCTGCCGCTTCAGGAAATTTCAGACTTCTGGATGAAAGGGGTTTAAAGGATTCCAAAAACCATGAAGATAAAATGATGGGGCGCATCAAGAAGCTCATGAGTCTGGCCCAGAGTCGAAATCAGCATGAAGCGGAAGCGGCCATGGCCAAAGCCCATGAACTGGTGGACAAATACAATATCGATCTGGTTCGCTTTGAGCAGGATCGGGAGTTTGTAAGCCTTTTTCTGGGAGAACCCATGTTGCGGCGTTTCAGGGAAGAGCATCGTCTGGCATACTTGCTGGGTGAGTTTTATTATGTTTATGGCCTCTGGGTCAGCACCTACGTCATGGAAAAGGGGAAAATGGGGCGCGTGTTGGAGATCAGCGGCACGGAAAAGAATGTGCAAATCGCAAGTTATGTGTATGATTTTGTAAATCGTTTTATAGCATCCCAATGGCGAAAATATAACGAAAACAAAGGGTTGAACCGCTATCGGCGCACGGATTTCGCTCTCGGTGTTCTGGAAGGTTTCGAGCAAAAGCTGAACAGTCAATCTGAACAACGTGCTTCTGCAACCGGTTATGGGATCATCAAAGTGGAAGATCCCCTGTTAAAAAAATACGCGGCCTATCGTTATCCCCATATTTTTACAAATCGGAGAAAACCCCTGCGGCAGGATGCGAAGGTCAGAAACGCCGGCGAGAGGGTGGGGCAAAAGTTAGTGATTTCCAAAGGTATCCATCAGAAGGGAAAAAAAGTGGGGCTTTTGCTGGAATAGTGTTTTGGGAAAGCGTTCAGGATATGGTTTACGTATGCATCCGATGGGCATCCTATAAAAGTCGGGATTTTGATAAAAGGGAACAAATCAGAGAGGACCTGAGACTGAAGCTGGAGTCCCATGGTATCCGGTTCTTGGAGTACTGCTGGGTATGGGACGAAAATGATCAATGCCTTCTCGTGGCGGGGACCTATGACCGGATGGAAGACGCTCGCCAATGGATCAGAAGCCTTGAATCCATGGGGTTTGAAACAACAGTCCAAACATCATTGCCGGGGATGAAATTTGGGGAATGACGGGTAATGAGTGACAACTTGGAGGGCGTAATCAAGACTGTTGGCGATTCAAATCATAAATTGTCCAGGTATCAGGAGTGGGATGCACATTCTATTTTCACGATAACAGACTGTTCCTGTGAGCTTGAACCCATTGCTCAGCACGTGCGTGGGCTTGTAGTGCGTTGGACCCATTCCCGGTTTTCAAACCAACTGGAACCGCTTAGGGAACTGGAAGAAAATAATATACGCATATCGTGCGGAACTTTTGTTCGTCTTCAAGGCGTGATGATAGGTGCATAGTGAACTATGTGCTTGTTATCACAACGTGGAAGCCGGGCAAAAGGGCAAACAGGATGCGTAGATTATTTTTTGGAAGTTCCCTTAAAACCATGACATATCTCAAGCGTCGATTCACCTCTAATAATGATATCACACCCTTTATCAGGGTTGACATAAATAGCAGGTATTCAAACAACAGACCTCGTTAAGGCCTAGACCGTTGCGCGGCATAGACGGCTGTGTTTTCAGGTAGTTAGTGTCTCTCTAAGTAAAAGTTGGACAGTCAAAATC
>JAGHDR010000258.1 GCA_021159825.1 Deltaproteobacteria bacterium
GCAGAACTTTTGTTCGTCTTCAAGGCGTGATGGCAGGTGCATAGTGAGCTATGTGCCTGTTATCACAACGTAGAAGTCGGGCAAAAGGGCAAACAGGATGCGTAGATTATTTTTTGGAAGTTCCCTTATTGTTTAACCATATCTCCTGAGGGATCCTCATGTATCTTGGAAAAAACCGCCCAGCCTTTCAGGAGCTCAAGGGCCTGGCGCACCTGGTTATCCTTTTCGAGAAGTTCTCTGGCTTTCTTTTCTTTATCTGTTTCAGACTTCTTTTCGCTCTTTTTTTCCTCAGTAATGCTTTCACCGATCATATGGCCTTTGAGATCTTCCTCCCTTATGAATCGCGGTGCCTTCTTCTTGGCATCTTTTTCCGGTGCGATAAATTTGATCTCGATATCAGGCGTAATACCACTGGACTGAATTGATTTGCCACTGGGCGTGTAGTACCGGGCCGTTGTCAAACGAAGGCCTGAGCCATCTGAAAGCGGCAGGATGGTCTGGACAGAGCCTTTCCCAAAGGTTCTCGACCCCAATATCATGGCCCTTTTATTGTCTTGAAGTGCACCTGCCACAATTTCCGCAGCACTGGCGCTTCCGCCATTGACCAGTACAATCATCGGATAAACCCTGGGATGGCTGTTCTTATGTGCTCTGGCTTCGATGTCATGGGACCCGGTTCTCCCTTTTGTACTCACAATAATCCCCTCATCAAGGAACATCTCAGAGACATCTATGGCCTGGGAAAGCAAACCGCCCGGATTGTTGCGCATGTCCAGAACCAGCCCCTTCATCTTTCCGTCCTTTTCCAACGCTTCAAGGGCGTTTGACAGGTCTTCAGCGGTATTACTCTGAAAATTGGAAACCCGCACATAGCCGATGTCAGGGGTCAGCAAAAAATACCGCACACTTTTAAGGGGTATCACACCCCTGGTAATGGCAAATTCCAATGGCTTTTCTTCACCTTCACGAAACACCGTCAAATTGACCTTTGTTCCCTCCGGCCCTCTTATTTTCTTAACCGCCTCCATCAAGCTCATATCCAGGGTGGACTCCCCTTCCACCTTGATGATTTTATCGCCTGCCTTCATGCCGACGAGATAGGCGGGTGTCCCCTCGATGGGGGAGACAACCGTCAATACCTTGTCTTTTACGGTAATTTCGATACCAATCCCTGAAAAGCTTCCCTTGGTTTCCGACATCAATTCGCGAAATTCCTCTTTGGTCATGAAGGAAGAATGGGGATCAAGGCTTCTTACCATTCCTTTAATCGCTCCATATATAAGGTCCTTTGCTTTCCGGGGCTCAACGTAATTCTTTTCCACCTGTCTGAGAACTTCAGTTAGAATCTCTATATTCTGATACACGTCCTTTGTATCGGCTTCTACCTTTTCACCATCCCCATTGAGGAAGAGAAAGCCTAAAACAAAGGCGGATATTAAAACGATATTTGCAAAAAATTTCCTTTTTGATGTAACCATTTCAAGCTCCTTTGGTAATTTGACCACAACCGTCAACCTTTCATTTCAATTCAATTCATGAGCTGATTTAAAAACAGATATTTTCTCGACCATTCGACAAACGCCATTCCGGGGGACAAACCACAATATTAAGTGAATTGAACCGCGAAGCCAACAAAAAAATTAGACAGATTTATTAATTGATCTTCAACCAAGCTCGGGGATCCAACTTTCTATCGGCCTTTCGAACCTCGAAATATACACTTGCCCCGGTTGAAGAACCGTTCTCCTCGACCCAACCCAGAATCTCACCTCCCTGAACCTGATCGCCCTCTCTCTTTACACGTTTTGTGAGATGCGCCGAAACGGTAAAAAAACGCCCGCCATGGCTCAAAATAACGACCTCACCATAACCTTTAAGACGTCCTGAATAAGCGACTTCTCCCCTATAAACAGCCCGTACTGCCGAATCAACATCCGCCTGGATCACAACCCCTTTGGCGCTTGAAAAAGCAGTCCCGATTTTCCGATTCTTTACAATCTTTCCCCGAATCGGCAGGGGCAGCCTTCCCTTACAATCCTCAAACTTAAGCGAAGGATCAATAGCATAAGGATTTTCGCTCTCAATGGGGTTACGGGCCTGTTTGAGATCTTCCACAGCAGTTTCAAGGTCCTCGACGGAGGTTTCGTAAAACTCTTTCTCTTCATGAATTTTCATCAACAAAAGGACTTTTTCTTCAAGGGATGTTTTAAGAAAAATCAGGCGTGAAGCTTTCTCTTTCACCACACGTTCCGTCACACCGATTGACGCCTCTGCTTTCACAATTTCATCACGATGACCTGCAACCCGATCCGTTAGCGCACGCAGTTGCAGGCGATCTTTTTCCGTAACGATGCCGATGTATTTGATGTTTCGCTGCAACTCACTCAACGCGTCGGTATTTGCCAATATGCGGGCATTCCCACGTCGCGAATATTTATAAAGGGCAATCAAATATTCGCCGATCTTAAACTCTGTGCGCATCAAAATGGATTTGAGTTCTTTCAGTTTCTCCTTTTTCCCGTCCAATCTTCCGCGTACCTGGCGAATGTTCGATGCCAACGCCTCTGTTTCTTTCCTTGTGTCAGCAACCTGCTTTTCAAGTTTCGCCACCAGCATCAACAAACCCGCTTCCTTCGACTGAAATGCGTTAAGTTTTCCGGCTTCCTCACTCAACTTGGATTTCACCCGTTGAATCTGTTTTTTTTCCGAAGCGTTTTTTACGACAGCATCAGC
>JAGHDR010000087.1 GCA_021159825.1 Deltaproteobacteria bacterium
CTCAAGAGAAGGACCCAGGACGCCTACATAGACACCCTGACGCAGGGGAATCTTTTGTTCAAGCGCCATCCTGCCGGCCAGGCGAACAAGGTCGGGGTCATAAACACGGGTCATGTCCGGAAACCGGGGGCCGAAATCATCCAGATTCTGCCAGACCAGCGGATTTACACCTTTCAAATTGATGTGGTCGGTGACAACCATGAGGTCCCCCGCGTCAAACTGTGGGTTCAAACCGCCTGCGGAACTCGACATAAACAGGTATTTTGCCCCCAGAATGGCCATGATCCTGGCGGGAAATGTCACCTTCTTTGGTGAATAACCCTCATAAAGATGGAACCGACCTTCAAGGGCCAACACGTATTTTCCAGCGATTCTGCCACCCACCAGGTTTCCCTGATGCCCTTCGACCGTTGAGGTCGGAAAATTAGGGATCTCTTCAAATGGTACGCGAAAATCAACGGCAATTTTATCGGTAAGGGTTCCCAGGCCCGTACCGGTGATCATACCGATCTCCGGTGCCTTTTTCATCAGTGAAGAGAGAAACCCAACTGTTTCCTTTATGTCACGCAGCATGCAATGCCTCCTCAAGTTTTTGTTTTCTGGTTTATGACAGGTTCAGCTTAAAGTCAACATTTCAAAGCGATCACATGACCTTGTAAAGCGTGCAAGAATCGACCCTGGCAGGTGTGGCAAAAAGGACACTCATACAAACATTTTTTGTAGCCGAACAACCCCGCTGTATTGATTGATTTCCTGACATTAGTCATTTTTATTATCAGATTCAACATTTCAAAACACAACTATTTTGCCTTAAAATATTGAAAAAATCAAACCATTGCATATATTTAAACTCAAATGCTTTTTGCTTTTCGCTCAACACGTCATGAGGAAACCTAAAATGACGTAAATCATGGCATATATTTTGCTTGGAGAGCTTGGTTTAATATATGAAGAATGTTCACATCTTCTCCAGCACAAGAGGTTAACCATGGAGGAAATCTCAATATTATGGCCTTTTTCAGGCTCTGATGCCCGTAACCCATATTTCAGGGTGATTTGTCTGTTGTTTGTTTTCAGTCTCGTTCTTATGATTGATGTTCAATCCGCTCCTGAGGCAGGCCCGGAAAAAGCCCCCCTGTCAAAATCCCACAAAATCCCGCATCTCACAATCCTGGCCAGTGCCCGCATTGCCATCACGCCGGTTCGAAAAAGCAAATCTGATCGGTTCAATCCGATGATCAGCAGCGCTGCTGACCGCTACGAGGTGGATCCTGCTCTGATTAAGGCCGTCATTATGGCTGAATCCGCATACAACCCGAAGGCTGTCTCAAAAAGGGGGGCAAAGGGTCTCATGCAACTCATGCCCGGAACTGCCCGTGCCTTGGGCGTGAAAAACGCTTTCAATCCGGCCCATAACATCAATGGCGGTGTCAAATACCTCAAACAACTCCTGGATACCTTTAACGATGATGCTAAACTGGCGCTGGCGGCCTATAATGCCGGGGCCGGCAGGGTAAAGCGATATGGTGGTGTTCCTCCCATAAAGGCAACCCGGCATTACGTTAAAAAGGTTTTCGCTTATTATCATTACTACAAAGCTGAGATGGTCCGAAAGACAAAAAAGGTCTGATGGTTGCTTCCTGTGGCATGGGGATATCGAAAACTTATCCTCATGCCATCATATTTCCGCCATAAGAATCGGCAACCGGATTGTCATATGCCTCTGTTCAATTTCTTTTAAATCCCACTCTTACCCTTTTATACTTTTTTTACCCTTGACCTGTTTCTCGTATTTAATATAAGAATACGGCGAACCTGACGATCTAAAAGGAAGAACAAAATAATGAAGCAAATCATTGAAGACCTTAAAAACCCAATCGCCCTCCCTGAAAAAACCGCTAAAGTGGATGTGGTTCAAACCCATATTTCCGTCGTGTTTGTAGCGGATTCATTTGTCTACAAGATTAAGAAGCCCGTAGATTTCGGTTTTTTGGATTTTTCAACCCTTGAAAAACGAAAGCACTATTGTCACCAGGAAGTGGTGCTCAACCGGAGACTGGCCAGGGACCTATATGTGGATGTTCTTCCCGTAACCCTGTTGAATGGAAAATATACCTTGACGGGGCAGGGTGGTGAACCCGTTGAATACGCTGTTAAAATGAAGCGAATTCCAGATGACCGCTTGATGAAATCCCTTTTTGAAGCAGGGAAAGTTACACCTGAACACCTGTCTGAAATTGCAAAAGTCCTTTCGGAATTTCATTCCGGCGCCAGGACCAGTCCGGAAATTTCGGAATACGCAGAACCGGAAAAATTCAAAATCAATACGGATGAAAACTTTCAACAGGTCCAAGGCCATTGCGGGCTGACCCTTTCAAAACAGCAGTTTCGGGACATACAGGCATATACGAACGATTTCTATAAAACCCACCGGGATCTGTTTTTCAAAAGAATCGAAAGTGGGCGAATCAGGGATTGTCACGGTGACCTTCACATGGAGCATGTCTGCCTGATGACGGGTTTACCCATTATTGATTGCATTGAATTCAACGAACGGTTCAGATACAGCGATGCCATTGCGGATATTGCGTTTTTGTTGATGGATCTGGAATTCCACGGGGGGATGAATGACGCCCGAGTTCTCTGGAATCATTACAAGATTCTTTCAAAAGAGGCGCATGTGGACCATCTACTCAAGTTTTACAAGGTTTACAGGGCTTTTGTTCGCGGTAAAGTGAATGGGTTTCAAATTGATGACCCTGCCATTGGTGATGCGGAAAAAGCGGAAGCCGTGCAACGTGCACAGTCCTACTTCAACCTTGCCCATGGCTATATTTCCTGAGCATGTTCCTCGTTTATGTATGATAAAGATTTAAGTTATATATTTAAGAACTTGTTATTACTATTATTATCAATATCTAAAAACAAATCTGGAGTCATATGATGAAGGAAGTATTTATCGATTTCATGCAAAAAGAGCTGGAACAGGGTGCCGTATTGATCGCATGCGGCCTTCCCGCATCCTACAAAACGGAAACCACGGAAGTTATTGCTGAACTGAAGGGGTACCGCATCTTGAGATCAGATCTCATTCGGCTTGAGGTGCTCAAAAATGAGGATATCTTTGATGAAAAGGTGGCTTCCAGCATGCAAAAACGAACGCTTGTTTATGACGAAATGTTCAGGATGGCGGATGAGGCGGCCGGAAAAGGGGAGGGGATCATCCTGGATGCCACATTCGTGACCCAGTCACTGAGGCGGCGCGCCGCAAAAGTCGCCGCGGATCATGGCAAAACCCTGGTGATTCAACAGACCCGGTGCCCCAAGGCGGTTTCATTGGACCGCATTTCAAAGCGAACCAAGGAAAACTATGAGTCCAATGCGCTGACGGAACAGGCCTACACCAATAATGTGAATAAATTTGAGCCCGTTGATCTGGACGATTTAAAACAGCGGCACCCGGAGCTGAAGGTAGTCCACTTGTTGGTTGATACCACCTCCAACTTGACCGATGAGTGGGTTGTGATTAACAAGGAAACAGCATAAAGGTTCGTCATGTCATCAAAATCTGTTGGGATTATTTACAAACATCATCACGAACCGGCAAGAAAAGAAGCGCTGAAGCTGGAGGCCTGGTTTAAGAGTCGCGGCATCACAGTGTTTTGTCTGGAAATGACGGCAGAGATTGCAGAAGGGGGCGTTTTCCGGAAAAACCCGGCCATTCCAAAGGATGTAGACTGGGTTGTGGTTCTGGGTGGGGACGGCACCCTGTTGGGAGCGGCTCGCCAGGTGGGAAGATATGGTGCGCCGATTCTGGGGGTTAATCTGGGAGGACTGGGGTTCCTGACCTGTATCCCGTTGGGGCAGCTTTATCCTGCGGTTGAGACCATGGTGGGTGACGGCCTTCAAGTGGAAAGCCGAATGATGCTTGAAACAAAAGTCTTGAGAGACGAAAGTGAAGTGATCCGCTTTCAGGTTTTAAATGATGTGGTGATCAACAAAAGTACACTTGCCAGGATCATCGATCTTGATG
>JAGHDR010000009.1 GCA_021159825.1 Deltaproteobacteria bacterium
GACGCGGAGCGTCCAAAGTGCATTCCCACGCAGAGCGTGGGAACGAGGAAAACCAAGCGAAACAAAAAGTGTAAACTACTTACAGCCTTTTTGAAGGAAGCCCAAAAAAGCATGAACATTCTACTCATATACCCCCCGTTTCTTGAAGCGAGGGTCCATAAAGATGAAATCAATGCTCCGCCTTTAGGCCTATATTATGTGGGGGCCCTGCTGAAGGAAAAAGGATACCATGTGGAAATCCTGAACTGGGCTCACATGGGCAAAGCTTCAGAGGCCGTGGCCCGGACGATCCAGGAAAAAGGACCGGATGTCATCGGTTTTTCAGTCCTTCAAGCCAACCGGTGGGGTGCCATCGAAATCGCAGAGACGGCAAAGGCCGTCAACCCGGAAATTAAAGTGGTTTTTGGCGGCATTGGGGCCACTTTTTTGTGGAAGCATTTTCTCACCCATTTCAACGTGGTGGACTTTTGTGTCCTGGGGGAAGGGGAATATCCTTTTCTTAAACTGGTGCGGGCCATTGAAAAAGGCAACCCAAAAAACCTCAAGTCGGTCAAGGGAATCGCTTACAGAACCAACGGCCGCCCCGTGAAAACAGCCCGCCCACTGCCCATCAAAAATCTGGATGATCTGCCCGTTCCGTCAAAATATTTTGACTATCAACATGTGGCCTTCACCCGCGGTTGTCCCGGAAACTGCACCTTTTGCGGCTCGCCTCGATTCTGGGGCCGCGAGGTGAGGTTTCATTCCGCCGCTTATTTTGTCAAACAGCTGGAATATCTTTATAAGAGGGGAATCAAATTCTTCTATTTCTCGGATGATACATTCCTGATCAACAAGGGGCGGGTCATTGACATCTGTCAAAAAATTATTGAGAGGAACTTGCAAATATCATGGTTTGCCATCTCCAGAGTAGACCTCGTTAATGAAGATGTGCTCTACTGGATGAGGATGGCCGGATGCACACAGATCAGCTACGGTGTGGAAAGCGGTTCCGAAAAAATAAGAAATTTCCTCAACAAAAACATTCAATCAGACCAGATCAAAAAAGCATTTGATTTGACCACCCGATATGGGATTCTGGCGCGTGCCTACTTTATTTACGGCTCTCCCGGTGAAAACCGGGATACCATACAGGAAACCATTGATCTCATAAACGAAATCAAGCCCTTGAGTACCATTTTTTACATTCTGGATATTTTTCCCGGAACAGCCTTGTATGACATGTTTTTGAAACAATCGGGCCAAACCGACGACATATGGCTTCAGAAAATTGAAGATATCCTCTATTTTGAAACGGACCCCCATTTAACCAAAAGAATGATACTCGCCTTCGGCAGGGAACTGAGAACCGCCTTCCACGAAGCCCTTCCGGATTTTGCAGATGCCGTTGAACTTACCAAAAAAGAGGACTTCCGTGAACTAAACGCTGACTTTCTCTCCAGACTGGCCATGACCTTCAGTCATGGGGACTATGCGAAACTTGAAGCAATTCCGCATAAAGACAAAACAGCAAAGCGCCTTTATAGAAAGTCGCTTAACTTTGCACCAAACGATCGCGCCTACCTGGGTTTGGGCATGATTGAACAGCGTGAGCGAGCATTCAGGGAATCCATCGCTCTTCTCGATGAAGGGCTGAGGGTTTTTCCTGAAAATGATCAAATGAAACTCTGCAAGGGAATCAGCCACATGAATCTGGGAGAATTTCAAGAGGCGCTTGGCTGTTTGGAGAGAATGCGAGATTCGAAGCAAGCGGAAGCCTACAAACAGGCGTGTTATAAGGCCCTTAAAGCCATGGGCGTAAAACATTGATTCAGTGGGTCACAATTTTTCAAGCCTGTACCGCAGGGAACGCAGGTTGATGCACAGAAGGTCCGCCGCCCGCTGTTTTGAGCCCTTGGCTATTTCCATTGCCTGCGTCACATAGTTCTTTTCAATTTCCGCCATCACTTTGTCCAATTCAATGCCGTTTGGATTCAGAGACATCTTCTGACTTATTTTTGTGCCTCCCCCCACGCGCCGGTTTGATAACGTCAGGCTCCCCGGCAAAACGATGTTTGAAGACTCCAAAGCCACGCTTCGCTCCACAATATTCTCCAATTCCCTTACATTGCCGGGAAATGAATATTTCTCCAGAATAGACATGGCATAGGCGGATATTTTACCGATATCTTTCCCCATCTCCTGGGAATATTTTTCGAGAAAGTGTTGGGCCAGCAACGGAATATCGCCTTCTCTTTCCCTTAACGGCGGGAGATCAATGGGAATCACGTTTAAGCGAAAATAGAGATCTTCCCTGAAATTACCGCTGATCACTTCTGTTTCAAGATCCTTGTTGGTGGCTGCGATGAAACGAACATCCACCACTTTCACATCCGTGCCGCCAACGGCTGTAAAAGTCCGGTCTTGAATGACCCGCAACAACTTCACCTGGATGACGGGTGAAAACTCACCGATCTCATCTAAAAAAACCGTGCCCCCGTCAGCAACACCAAACAACCCTTCTTTATCAGCCATGGCACCGGTAAAAGCCCCCTTTTTAAAACCGAAAAGCTCACTTTCAATGAGATTTTCGGGAATCCCCGCACAATTAATGACCACAATGGACCTGTCCCTGCGATCGCTCAGCTTGTGGATGGCCCGTGCCACCAATTCTTTTCCGGTGCCGCTTTCACCGGTAATTAAAATGTTGGTTCTGGTTCCTGAAACCCGTTGGATGAGATCGTAAATTTTCCGCATCTGCGGGCTTTCACCCATCAGCGAACCAAAATGAAACCTTTCTTTTGCCGGCGGTTCATCGGCTTGAAGGGCCGAGTGGGAAGATTTCAGCGCCTCAGCGATGATACGTTTGAAATCATAAACCTTGAACGGTTTGGGGATATAGTCGTAGGCGCCCTCTTTCATGGCTTCAACGGCCGTTTCAGCGGTGGCAAAAGCGGAGATTAAAACCACCACGGTAGAAGGGTTCACGGCCTTGACTTTTCTCAGCACCCCCAATCCATCAATGGTTTTCATTCGAATATCGGTAATGACCAAATCAAAGCGGTCTTTTTCCAGAATTCGGCAGGCTTCTTCTCCGTCCCTGGCGCAAACCACACGGTAACCCTCCTTGGTCAGCATGATATCCAGGAACTCCCGCATGCTCTTTTCATCATCAACCACGAGGATCTTAGATGTCTCGCTGATAGACAATCTTCCCTCCAACCATTGTCAAGTCGCATCGCCCTTTCAGCATTCTTCCCAAAAAAGGGGAGTTTTTGCTTTTTGATAAGATATCTTTTTCTTCAAAACCATATTCACAGTCCATATCAATAATGGCCAGATCAGCACTTTCCCCCTCTTTAATCTCACCACCGGAAATACCCAGAATGGCCGCCCCATTGGATGAGAGCTTTCTAATGGCATCCGGCAGCGTAATGAC
>JAGHDR010000294.1 GCA_021159825.1 Deltaproteobacteria bacterium
ATAGGCCTTGATGCTCTCCCCCACCTGAAGCGCCAATTCCCGGGTTGGGGTCAAAACCAGCGCACGGGGGTGTCGCCCGTTGCCCTTCCGGCGACTCAGGATTTCAACCAACGGGAGTGCAAATGCGTCTGTTTTTCCCGTTCCGGTCTGGGCGCGGGCGAGGATATCCCGTCCATCCAGAATAACGGGAATGGCCTGGGTCTGAATGGGGGTGGGGGTGGTGTAACCTTTGGCTTTAACAGCTTTAAGCAGTTCGATCCGAAGGCCAAGTTGATCAAATGACATATCATCCCTCAGGACTTGATGTAGGCATACCCGTCGGTCTGGAGGCTGATCAGTTCCACGATACCTGCCTTGATCACCTCACAGCCGTTCAGTACCTCACCAGGGTCTAGGTTCAGGTTTTTCAGGGAATTGCTGCACATCAAAAAACGAACACCCTTGCCCGAGAGTTCTTCCACGCGCATTCTGTGGGCAGCGGCATGCTCCCGTTGGAAGAGCCTGACCGCAGATCCGTTGGCCACCAGGCAGATGGCAGCTTCCGTTGAAGGAATCTCCTTCAACAGGTTGCCAATGTTGTTCAGGGCCATGACCAGCCGTTTCTCTCTATCCATGTTCAGATGAAACACAACCTTGGTCCTCATCTTCTCCGCCCTTTCCGGTGCCACTGTATTATTCTTTTTCCCGCAATGATCGGAGCCCTCCGAAGACCCGTGGAGGACCTCCAGCTTCGCATCGATCAACTTGTCGTGGGAAATTCTGAGGAGTGTTGACACCTTGTGCATAAGGTAGTTTTCATAGCGATCCATCTTTCCATCCACAAAAACCACCTTCCAGAGGGTCCTGATGACCGCCATCTTTTCTTCCGCGGTGTAATTTTTGTTGATCAATTTTGAAAATTGCCAGAGATCGATACTCTCTTTCAACTCTTTGTCGGCTTCCTGAAGCAGATGATCGGCATGGGCATCCGACAACTGATATTTATCTTTGAGAATGGAGAGGATGAGCTCCATCTCCTCCTGGATAAAGGTGTCGTCGATATGGGCCATTTCCAGAAAAAGAGCGCAGGCGGCCACACGGACGTCTTGAGCATTCCTGTTGCATGAAGCTTTGGCGTGTTCTGGTGAAACCCGGTTGAAAAATCGCTTTACCGTCTCCCGCATATCATGACCTCCTAAATTTTGTTTCCATCCATAAATGGTCTTTTTTTTACTATCGCCGTGTCAATCCGATGAAAATAAGGAAAAACAGCAGGCAAAAATACTTGTTCATAACGCTCCCCCATCTATCTTTTCCATACAAGGGAATCTCCATTTCACGCCTATTTTCATTTCATTTGCACACGGATTCTCTCTTCTCCGAATTCCACCACATCACCTGAAAAAATCTTTTTCCGTTTTCGGACCTCAACCTTTCCATTGACCGTAACCCGCCCCTCGGAAATCACGTATTTCGCTTCGCCTCCGCTGGCCACCATGTTTTTGAATTTCAGGATCTTATAGAGTTCAATGGGCTCTTCTGAAATTTCAAATTCCTGCATTTTACAAAGCCCTCACTTTCGATCCCTTAGCACATTTGGAAAACCGCCGATTAATTCATTTGAACCCTTTTCATTCCACGCCACAGACAATAGCAGTTTACCTGTCGGCTTTCACCCAAAAAGTAAATACCCATTCCCATCTCTTTAACAGGCATTGATAAATGCTTGAAATAGGGTCCCTGATTGATTGCCTTGATAACTGCTTGCACATGATCCGGATTGAGTGAAGCCATTAACGCCTCTTTCATTTTTAAAAGTATATCCTCTCGGCTTTGGGCCGATGCCTTCTGTTTTGTTATTCTCCTTTCAAAAAAATCATAAAGGGGTCAAAACGGCTTCCTGCCGCTGATGACGCGCAACAGAACAACCACAATGGCAATGACGAGCAGGATGTGGATAAACCCGCCGATCGTATACGATGAAACGATTCCCAACAGCCAAAGCAGAATCAGAACAACTGCAATTGTGTATAGCATAAAGCGCTTCCTTTCCTTTTTGTGAAAGCAGCCCTTTGTGAAACCGCATGTTACGCATGTGCCCGAAATCATATCAGCTTTTGACACCACTTATTGGATTAGTGATTGCGGTCGATTCATCCGTATGAATCCACTATTTCAACGGTATTCCCACGTGGCAGACAGACTTGCTTGACCATTCCCTTTAACCCTGTGACTGTCAATATTTGAAATAGACCCGTTTTTATTTTTTGAAAAAGTGTCAAGAATGAGGACGCAACCCCGTTGTAGACTTGCCCCCTTTTACTTTTATGGTGCAGGGCATCAACAGCGATCATTCGAGATCTCCCTGCTATCATCTACCACTACCATTCAAGATCATCAGGTATTGGAAACTCAGCATAGGGATCATCAGGATCAAGTTCTTTTATTACCGATGAATTAAGGAGGATAAGAGATTCCGCTTTGCGCTCCTGAATCTGTCTGGCTGCTTTTGCCGGGACGACGAAATATTGCTCATCCTGCTTGACAATGGCCATTTTACCATTACCGAGACCTCCAACAATTTGTTTGCTGACATAGAATTTTTTAATCTTTTTGTTGTCAACAAAATGAAAGGAATTATCTCCTTCGATTTCAATCAAATTTTGCTTGATTATCTGCCTTATCCGGCCTTGAACTTCCTTTTCCTTAGCGACCTCATTACGTTGACGATTCAGTTCTCTGTTACGGGCCGACTGCTCATTGTGAGCCAGTTGGAGTTTTCTTTGGATCTCATCATCTTCCCGCGTTTTTTTATTTCTTTTTTTCGAGCGGGAAACATGCTTCTCATTGATTGCCTTGTTGGCCTGCTTCTTGGTCACCAAGCCTTTTTTCAGAAATTGATCCTTAAACGAATTGCCCACTATATTCACCTCTTTTGGATCGGGGATATTATTATTTATTACCTGAAACCTGCATTCAGTATTTTAGAAGAAAGTTAAAAATACCGACAATGCAATATGTTATGAGTTTTTCAAGCTTCTTCAAATTCTTATCGTGGCTCAACCCCCATCCACACCAGCAACAGTCAAACGTAGACTTGACCCCTTCTCTCACTCAAGCGATTCGTTCGCATTTCATATATAGTGTTTCAGGGGCAATATCTATTTCATC
>JAGHDR010000374.1 GCA_021159825.1 Deltaproteobacteria bacterium
CCTCAATCGTTTCAACAGATTCTGAATCTGGTCTCTTTTTCTGCAGAAACCGGTGTAAACTTCCCTTGAAACCAGTCCCAGATCATAACCCAGATCCCGCAACCTGAAATCGGCGTTGTCTTCCCTTAACAAGAGACGGTATTCCGCCCGCGAGGTGAACATGCGGTAGGGCTCCCGGGTCCCTTTTGTCACCAGATCGTCAATCAATACGCCGGTATAGGCTTCTGCGCGTGAAAGGATCACCGGTGCTTCACCGCGAATTTTCATGACCGCGTTGATACCCGCCAGAAGCCCCTGGGCCGCAGCTTCTTCGTACCCCGAGGTGCCGTTGATCTGACCCGCGTGAAACAGGCCCGCTACCCGTTTGGTTTCCTGGGTGGGCTTCAGCTCCAGAGGATTGATATAGTCATATTCAATGGCATAGCCGGGACGCAGAATTTCAGCTTTTTCCAGCCCCGGGATGGACCTTACCATCCTGACCTGGATGTCAATGGGCAAGCTCGTGGGAAGTCCGTTGGGATAGACTTCAAGGGTATCGAGTCCTTCCGGCTCAAGAAAAATCTGATGCCGCTCTTTTTCAGCAAAGCGCACCACCTTGTCTTCGATGGAAGGGCAATACCGGGCACCGGTTCCCTCGATAATACCGCTGAAAAGCGGTGAGCGGTCCAGGCCCTCACGAATAATGTCATGGGTTTTTGCGTTGGTGTAGGTAATATGACAGGGCACTTGGGCCAGGGGGATCCGCGTGGTGGTAAAAGAAAAGGGTTTCGGGTTTTCATCTCCCGGCTGCACCACGAGGCCCTTGTAATCGATGGTTCTGCCGTTAAGCCTTGGCGTGGTGCCGGTTTTTAGCCGACCCAATTCAAAACCCAATGTGGCCAGTTGCTCGGGCAATCGGGTGGATGCGGGATCTCCCATTCGACCCGCTGAGAAATGATCCAGCCCGATGTGTACCAACCCCCGCAGAAAAGTGCCGTTGGTCAGGATAACCGTTCGCCCCAGGAATTTTTCGTGAATTTGGCTTTCAATGCCGTAGACTTTTCCGTCTTTGACCAGCAAATGATCCACCATGGCCTGACGGATATCCAGGTTAGGGGCACCCTCAACCACCCACTTCATGCGTTTTCGGTACAGGTCGCGATCATTCTGGGACCGGGATCCCTGCACCGCCAGACCTTTCCGTGTGTTGAGCCGCCGGAACTGAATGCCTGTTTCATCGGCATTCTTTGCCATCTCACCGCCAAGGGCATCAATCTCCTTGACCAGATGCCCTTTGGCCAGTCCACCGATGGCCGGGTTGCAGCTCATGGCGGCCACATGGTCCAGGTTGATGGTCAACAGCAGGGTGGGATGTCCCATTCTTGCGGCGGCGAGGGCCGCTTCACATCCAGCGTGACCCGCACCCACCACGATCACATCGTATTGTTTGTCACAGGTGCTCATGATGAGACTTCATTGTAGTGTTTACAGGGCCAGATGCTTTTACCTCTATACAAATGAATTTAAGACCCGGGATTTTTGACCACGATGGTGTCGTTGCGGCCCGGCCCCACGGAAATAATGGAGATGGGGACTCCGGTGATGTCTTCAATGGCGGAAAGATAATCGAGGGCCGCTGTGGGAAGATCACTGTTCTCCCTGGCACCGGTGATGTCCTCCTTCCATCCGGGCATTTTTTTGTACACCGGTTTGCACAAAGCGGTTTTACCTAAGCTTGCCGGCCTCTGATGAACCATTTGTCCATCGATCTCATAGGCAACACAGATTTTCAGGGTTTCAAGGCCTGATAGAACATCCAGCTTGGTAATGGCCATACTGTCCAAGCCATTCAATCTTACGGAATCGCCCACGACCACCAGGTCCAGCCATCCGCACCGACGCCGTCGACCGGTGGTGGCGCCGAATTCCTTTCCCTTCTCCTGAATGAAATCACCGATTTCATCTTCCAGCTCGGTCATGAAGGGGCCGGCGCCCACCCTTGTGGTATAGGCTTTCACAATTCCCACCACGTGATGGATCTGCTTGGGGCCTATTCCCGATCCCGCGCATGCGGCACCGGCAACCGGGTTGGAGGAGGTTACGAATGGGTAGGTGCCATGGTCAATGTCCAGATGGGTACCTTGAGCGCCTTCAAACAGGATGGCCTTCCCGGCTTTGACGGCCTGGTCCAGTTCAACGGAAACGTCGGTGATAAACGGGGTCAGTTTCTGACCCATGGTCAGATAATGATCCAGGATCGGTTGCGCCTCTAGAGGAGATGCACCGAGGAATTTTTCCAGAAGAAAATTCTTTTCTTTCAAGTTGGTTCGGATCTTTTCCTCCAGGACATCCGGTTCGGTAAGGTCAATGGCGCGAACCCCTGTCCGGGTCACCTTGTCTTCATAGCATGGCCCGATGCCGCGGCCCGTGGTGCCGATCTTATCTTTCCCTTTCGCTGTTTCCCGGGCCAAATCCAGGGCCTTGTGGTAAGGCATGATCATGTGCGCTTTTTCGCTGAGTGAAAGTCGCCCAGGACCCACCGTGATACCGGCTTTTTTCAAGCCTTCCATCTCTCCTAAAAGCACCTCCGGATCTACCACCAAGCCGTTTCCGATGAGGCATTTCTTGTTTTCATAGAGAATACCGGATGGAATGATGTGAAAAATAAACTGCCGATCATCCACCTCCAGGGTATGACCCGCATTGTTTCCCCCCTGAAATCTCACAACAAATTCCACTCCGGCCGTGAGAAGGTCAACGACTTTCCCTTTTCCCTCGTCACCCCACTGGGTCCCAACCACTACGATATTGGCCATTGCTTCTTCCTTTCTTTCAGATCCGTTTGAAAATTCCGATAATCCTGCTGAGTGTCAATATCCCGGTTATCATAGCCCGTTCCGGGCGCTATGAGACATACCCGATCACCGTATTTTTTGAGAAGGGACCGTGCCCCCACATCACCGGTGAGTGCTCTCAGTTCAAAAAAAAGATCGCGCCTGAAAACAACGGGGTGACCAGCGCCCTCACCCACTTTGATGGCGCCGATGGGCAATCGGGCATTCAAATACCGCTCGAGCAGAAGATCGATCAGATGGTGATCGATAAAAGGCATATCAGCCAGAAGAATCATCACATGATCGTGGCTGTGAGCGATTTCTCCCACCCCCGCCACGAGGGAAGAACTGAGCCCTTTTTTATACTGCCGATTATGGACAATGGTCAATTTCGGTTCCCGGATCATCCAGCCCAATGCTGTCTCTATCTCATGGGCTTGATGCCCCAGAACCAGAACCACGCGGTCCAGTCGGGACCCAAGGGCCGCACTCAGGACCCTCTCAACAAGCGTCATACCGGCAGCGGGCAAGAGCTGTTTTGCCGTGCCCATGCGCGTAGAGGCCCCGGCGGCAAGGACAATGCCCGCCACTTTAGGATTTATAATTGTTGACGTATGATGGTTGATCTCTCAAAAAATCCCTTTCACATCTCTTGTTTCTTGACTTTTTTAGCCTGTTCAATCAGCTCAAGCAGTGATGTCATTTTAGGTTTCAACGGACGATTAAATGACTTATCCCAGTCCTCAGGCGTCAATTCCGCCCGCAAATGGGCTTCTATGGGAAAATGGGCATGCCAGCAGTCCAAGGTCTTAAAACATGGCAGTCCTCTGTTTTCATAACGACAAAATGAAAAAGATATCTGATGGCCCAGTCTGGGGCACCGAATCGTTCGCTCATCTGCCGGGGGAGTGCTTTTCATCATATTTCACCCGCCTGTTCGAACATCATCGACAAGACCCCGGCAAATATGCTTTGCCAGGGTCGAAAGTCGTAGGACCTACTCAAAACGGCTGGGCTGGTATCGTTTTGGCTTGGGAAGCGACGCAATGTCTTCCAGTGCCCGTTTAATTTCTTCTTCCGGCAGGGGATAATCGCTAAGATCACCCTGAAAATAAGCCTGATAGGCTGCCATGTCCACGAGACCATGCCCACTCCAGTTAAACAGGATTACCTTTTCCTTGCCCTCTTCCTTGGCTTTCAGCGCTTCACGGATGGCCATGGCTATGGCATGGTTGCACTCCGGTGCGCTGATAAAGCCTTCGGTTCGCGCAAAGGTGATGCCCGCCTGGAAAGTTTCCATTTGGTGTACGGATTCCGCCCGGATCAATTTGTCCAAAAGCAATTGACTGATGATGGGAGCCATGCCATGATAACGCAATCCCCCTGCATGAATGGGCGCCGGCACAAAGTTGTGCCCCAACGTATACATGGGCAGCAGCGGCGTCATCTGGACCGTGTCCCCGAAGTCGTAGGCAAAGGGTCCCTTGGTCATGGTGGGACATGAGCTGGGTTCCACGCCAATGATATCAATTTCTTTCCCATGGATCTTATCCCGCACAAAGGGGGTACAGTTGCCGGCGAAGTTGCTTCCGCCCCCGGCGCATCCGATCACCACATCGGGGTAATCCCCGGCAATGGCCATCTGCTTCTGGGTCTCCAATCCATTGATGGTTTGGTGTATCATTACATGGTTTAAAACGCTGCCCAGAGAATATTTTGCGCCCTCGGTGTTGACGGCTTCTTCTATGGCTTCGCTGATGGCAATGCCCAAACTTCCCGGCGATTCGGGATTTTGCTCCAAAATAGTTCGACCGGCGTTTGTTTCGGTACTGGGACTGGCGATGCACTGGGCCCCCCAGGTTTCCATCATGAGGCGTCGGTAAGGTTTTTGATTATAACTGACTTTCACCATATAGACCTTACATTCCAGGCCAAAAAAAGTGCAAGCCATAGCCAGTGCGCTTCCCCACTGGCCCGCGCCGGTTTCGGTGATGATCTTCTTGGTGCCGGCCACCTTGTTATAGTAGGCTTGTGGAATGGCCGTATTGGGTTTGTGGCTGCCGGCCGGGCTGACACCCTCGTTTTTGTAATAAATTTTGGCCGGCGTATCGAGAAATTTTTCCAGGCTGTAAGCCCTGTAAAGGGGGGTCGGTCGCCAGATGGCATATTTTTCCAGCACCTCTTCCGGTATATCGATCCATCTCTCCCGGCTCATATCCTGCTCAATCAACCCCATGGGAAAAATGGGCGACAGATCGTCGGCGCCGGCCGGTTCACCGGTTCCCGGATGCAATGGCGGTTCCATGGGCGTGGGCATATCCGCCATGATATTGTACCATTGACGCGGCATCTCCGATTCGGGTAGAGTAATTTTTTTAGTCCTCATAACATTCTCGCTCCTGATGTGTTATTAACCATGTAAAAAAGGCTAGTGTTTTTGTTCCACAAAGTCAAGCTTGGAACAGCCATGAATGTTTCGGAAGGATTTAAGATGCACCTTGCAGAAATTCAATTTTTCCCTGAAAAGTACCCCACCACCAACCGTTATCCATTTAATTTGAAAATCTTTCAGGAAACCGGGCGTATGATATTCGAGTCGCCGGTGACTTTTCTGGTGGGGGAAAACGGCGCCGGAAAATCCACGTTGCTCAAGGCGCTGTGTCAAAAATGCGGGGTCCATATCTGGCGAAATGCGCCGGGAGTGAGAATAGAATCAAATCCTTACGAAGAGATCCTGCACCGGTATATGGCCGTTAAATGGACAAACGGCATTGTGCCCGGATCATTCTTTGGGTCCGAAACCTTTCGAAATTTTGCTGAGTACGTGGATGAATGGGCCGCATCAGACCCGGGAATCCTGAAATATTTCGGCGGCAAATCCTTGATTACCCAATCCCATGGTCAGTCGCTCATGTCCTATTTCCAATCCAGATACACCATCAAGGGGATATACTTTCTGGATGAACCGGAAACGGCTCTGAGCCCCTCTTCTTTGATTGAGTTGTTAAACCTTTTAATCAAAATTCAGCAACAGGGCCATGCGCAATTCATCATTGCCACCCATTCCCCTTTTTTGCTGGCCTGTCCGGACTCCCGAATTTACAGCTTTGACACCCCCAGGATTGAACCCATAATGTATAAAGATAC
>JAGHDR010000351.1 GCA_021159825.1 Deltaproteobacteria bacterium
CCCCATCAGCATGGACATCCGGTTGGGCAATGACGCCGACTCGGTAGCCCTCAGCCATCAGCACCCGTCCGATAACCGCCACACCCATGTGAGAAGAATCGACATAAGTATCACCGGTGACCAGGATCACATCCAAACCGTCCCAACCCTGATCATAGACTTCTTTTCGGGTGGTCGGGATAAAAGGCAGGGTTTCGGTAATGGCTTTGGTTTTCAACATAGCGCAATGGTTCCGGAAAAAAGGATGGTTTTCATCTTGAAGACATATAAAGATTGAACTTAAAGGCCTCAGCAAAAGATACCCACTGCCGGGTTGAAGGTCAAGGAAGTTCAACGGCGCAATGAACCGGTTACAATCCTTGTAAATGATTCCAGAATGCTTACGTTACCGGATTGTTCAGATTGGACCCCAGTGCCCTTAACCTGAAATATCCCTAAATGGAGCCAATAAACGCATGTCGCAAACATTAGAAAATGAGAATCTTAGAAACGTTGCCATCATCGCCCATGTAGATCACGGAAAAACCACCCTGGTGGACGGTCTGTTTCGCCAGAGCGGCCTCTTCCGATCAGGTCAGAAGGTGGAAGAACGGCTTATGGACACCATGGATCTGGAGAAGGAACGCGGCATCACCATCGCGGCCAAAAACTGTTCGGTTAAATGGAAGGGTATCCGCATCAATATTATTGATACACCCGGGCACGCGGATTTCGGCGGAGAAGTGGAACGGGCTCTCAGCATGGCTGACGGCGCCATCCTTCTGGTTGATGCTTCGGAAGGCCCTTTGCCCCAGACCCGTTTTGTGTTGAAAAAAGCCCTGGATGCACAACTCAAGATCCTTGTGGTCATTAATAAAATCGACCGGAAGGATGCCAGACCTTATGAAGTGCTGGATGAGATATACGATCTTTTGATCGACCTGGGCGCCAATGACGAACAGTTGGAGTTTCCCCTGCTTTATGCCGTGGGCCGCGACGGTATCGCTCAGAAAACCCTGGAAGAGAAAGGCGAAAACCTTCACGTGCTTCTGGATACCATTCTCCTCGAAATCCCGGGGCCTTTACACACGGCCGACGCCCCGTTCCAAATGCTGGTCTCTGATCTCGGCTACTCGGATTACATGGGCCGCCTGGCCATTGGAAAAATCTTTAACGGCGCAGCCCAATCCAGGGACAGTCTGGTATGCCTTGGGGAAAATGGAGAGACCATTGACCTCAAAGTGAGCAAACTCCAGACCTATGACGGCATAACTCTCAAAGACGCAAGCGCGGTCAATGCCGGGGATATCGTGGTGTTGGCCGGCATTGAAAATGTGAAAATAGGCGATACCATCTGCAACCGGGAGGCCCCTCGCGCCCTACCGCGGATCAGCGTGGACAAACCCACTGTGAGCATGAAATTCCTCATCAATGATTCACCCCTCAGCGGAACCGAGGGGAAATATGTGCAGTTGAGCCGAATCAGGGAACGCCTTTTGAAAGAAACGCTCCTCAATGTGGCCATTGAGGTGGAAGAGAACGGAAATCAGGAAGGGATACTGGTCAAGGGCCGGGGGGAATTTCAACTGGCCATTCTGGTGGAAACCATGCGGCGGGAAGGGTATGAATTCTCCGTGGGCCGGCCTGAAGTGATCTTTCGTTATGAAAACGGCCGCAAAACCGAACCCATAGAAAAGCTCATGGTGGACTGTGAAGAACAGTTCATGGGCCTGGTAACAGAGAAACTATCGCTGCGCAAAGGTCGAATGACCAATCTGGTCAACAACGGGATGGGGCGGGTGAACATTGAATTTTCCGTACCCACCCGTTCCCTGATCGGGTATCGGGATGAATTTCTCACCGACACGCGAGGCACCGGCATCATGAACTCTCTGTTCGATGGTTACGAGCCGTTCCGGGGGGAATGCCCAAGCCGTTTCACCGGGTCTATCGTGGCGGACCGTTCAGGCCATGCCGTACCCTACGCCCTCTTTAATCTGGAACCTCGGGGACGACTCCTGATCACCCCCGGCGAGCAGGTCTATGAAGGGATGATTATGGGGGAACACAACCGAAGCCAGGACATCGACGTCAACGCCACCAAGGAAAAAAAGCTCACCAACATGCGTGCATCCGGAAAAGACGATAACGTGCTCCTCTCCCCCATCAAACACATGACTCTGGAACAGACCATCAGTTTTATACGGGAAGACGAGCTGGTGGAAATCACCCCGCTCTCCATACGCATGCGAAAGTCCGTGTTGAGCTTCCAGAAAAGGCATCTCCTGCGCTCCGCTAAAATAAAAAAGGAGACAGAAAAAAAATAATCGGTTAGAAAAGGACCTGTCGCCAATCGTGATGCGGGGAAAACATGGTATGAAGCATGAACTCTCTAAAACCGTAATGGCATTTCTGCTGTTTTTCCTTGTATTCTCATGGGCTACCGGTTTTTCCCTTGGCGCGGGGGAAGCCGAACCCACACCCCATGGCGACGGCGACAGTTCGAAAACCATTGCTTACACCCCGGCGGAAATGGACCGTCACCCATTGGCCGGCCTCAACCTGAGAAGCCCCCGGGAAACCCTCATGGCCTTCGTCAACACCATGAACTGGGCCTATGCCGCCTCCCTGGAATCCGGCACACGAAGCAAAAAAACCATGACCCTGGTTAAGCGGGCCGCCCGATGCCTGAATCTCAGCGAAGTTCCGCCCACCCTTGCAAAAGGGGTACGAATTGAATCTACTTTTCTGTTGGCGGAAATTCTCAACCGTATTGAATTGCCCCCTTTCGGCGCTAATC
>JAGHDR010000202.1 GCA_021159825.1 Deltaproteobacteria bacterium
TCCGCTCATGACGGGCCAAAATACCGTTCAGATCCAGATTGGACTCAATCCAATGCGCCAGTTTTTCCGTGTGATCATCTTTTCTGTTCAAATCCTCATCCGTCACCAGCCCCAAATGCCGGGAGGGCATTTCGAGCGCCTCACTTCTGGGCAAATAGCCGAAAACAGGCAGATTGTTAGTGGAAGAGACGGCATCCTTGAGGATTTGCGCATGGTTTTCGCTGCCGACGCGGTTGAAGATAATTCCGCCAATGGACAAATTTCGGTCAAAGCGCTGAAATCCCAATGCCACCGCGGCAGCCGATCTTGCCATGGAACGCGCATCTATCACCAGAATGACGGGCAGATCCAGCCACTTGGACATTTGGGCGGTTGAACCGGACTCATCACTCCCTGAAAAACCGTCAAAAAGCCCCATAACCCCTTCCACTACAGCGGCATCCGCGTCCCGAATACCGCGTGAAAAGATCTCCCGGTTTTTCCCGCAGTCCATAATCCAGCCATCGAGGTTATGGGAATCCCGCCCCGTAATCCGGCGGTGATGTCCCGGATCGATGAAGTCCGGCCCCACCTTAAAAGGCTGAACCTTGAGACCCCTCCGAACCAGCGCCGCCATGATTCCTAAAGAAACGGTCGTTTTCCCGCAACCGCTGTGTGTGCCTGCAATCAGGAATGCCGGGATGTTCATATCAAATCAATAATCCTTTCTATGTCGCAGTGGGCCTCGAAATGATCGGCAAGGCGGTCGTACTGGTGAAAACGCGCCATTCTGCCCTGTTTGGGAACTCGCTCACCCAGTCCTTTACCCCTTCTAATGTCATTAAGGAGGTTTCCCCTGAAACCGGAAGTATCCAGGATTCCATGAACGTAGACGCCGGCAATCCTGCCGCCGTCAACCGTGCAGCCGTCTTCCCAACCAACGTGTTTACCTGGAACGTGGATTTTCAAGAAAGCGCTTCCATGACGGTTCACGATATCGCTCCGGCCCATGTGGATTTCGTAGCCGGTCACACGCTTTCCGTTGCTCAAACAAACGCCTGTCACCTTGCGGACCACCTTTTCTTTTTCAAGGATCGTCTCAACGGGTAAGAGGTTCAGCGCGCCGACTTCTTTCCTTCCGGACTCAATTCCCAAAGGATCCTTGATACTGCGTCCCAGAAGCTGATACCCTCCGCAAATACCCAGAACCCTTGCGCCCTTTTCGGCAAACCCTTGAACGGCCTCTTTCCATCCGGTTTCAGCCAGCCAGACGGTATCTTCCATCACATTCTTTGTGCCGGGAAGAATCAGTAAATCGTAGTCCCCGGACAACTCCTGCGGTCGAAAAAGGTAGTTGAGTATCACATCCGGTTCCCGCTCCACCGTTTCCAAATCGGTAAAATTGGAGATGGCCGGGAGTCTCAGGACCGCGATATTGACGGTCTTCGGGCCGACGGCTTTGGAGGGTCGATTATGCTCCTCGACCGCAACGGAATCTTCGGAATCGATGTGGATATCCCGGTAGAACGGCACAAGGCCCAAAACAGGTTTGCCGGTCTTCTTCTCGATATATTCGATCCCGGAGGAAAAAAGCCGGGGATCTCCACGAAATTTGTTGATCAAAAAACCCAATGTCAGTTCTTTCTCCCTGCGGGTCATCAACTGATAGCTGCCGATAATCTGCGCAAAAACCCCTCCGCGGTCAATATCCGCAACCAGGATGCAGGGCGCTTCCGCCGACATGGCCATGGGAAAATTAACCAGGTCATTCTTTTTGAGATTCATTTCACAACAGCTTCCGGCCCCTTCGAGCACAATCATTTCGTACTCCGAGGCCAGGCGGGCATAAGATTCCATTACCACTTTTTTCAATTCAGGCTTGTGGTCGTGGTAATCAAAGGCTTCCATCTGTCCGAAAACCTTTCCCTGCAAAATAACCTGTGACCCTTGTTCGGAGGAGGGTTTAAGAAGGATGGGATTCATGTGTACGGATGGCAGGACGCCCGCCGCCTCCGCCTGGGCAACCTGGGCCCGGCCGATCTCACCGCCTTCCACGGTGACATAGGAATTATTGGACATATTCTGGGCCTTGAAAGGGGCGACTTTATACCCTCTCCTCTTAAATATCCGGCAAAAAGCCGTTGCAGCGATGGATTTACCCACGTCACTGCCCGTGCCCAAAAACATAATGGCTGGGGTCATTATTCGTTCCTTTTATCCATATTCAAAAGACCTTCCTGCTTACCATACTTTTCAAGATATCCACGGGGCGTCACCATTTTACCCCCCATAATGCAGGTTTTAGAGTTCCCCACCAGGAGGATAGAAAGCATATCCACGGCGGATTCGTCAATTTGGGAAAGGGTCGTAATCCGTACCGACTCCCCTTCTCTGGCTGCATTTCTCACAATCCCCACGGGGGTATCGCCATCACGATACTTCAAAATTGCATCCCGTACGCTGCCCAGTTGCCAGTCCCTCTTTTTAGACTTCGGATTGTAAATAACCAGCACAAAATCGGTCCTTGCCGCGGCTTCCACCCTGTCCTGAATTTGATTCCAGGGCGTCATGAGGTCGCTCAAACTAATCACGGCAAAATCGTGCATAATCGGGGCGCCTAACAAAGCGGCTGCGGCTGAAAGGGCAGGAATACCGGGTATTACCTCAACCTCAACGGTGTCAAGAAAACCCTGATCCGCCAACAGTTCAAGAACCAGACCGGCCATGCCGTAAATACCGCTGTCTCCGCTGCTGACAATGACCGTATTTTTCCCGCCAAGGGCCTGGTCGATGGCCATCCGGCAGCGACGAATCTCCCCCGTCATTCCGGTTGAAAGGGTCTCTTTCCCCTTGATAAGCTCGGGGTCGATGAGGTTCATATAGGTCTTATAACCCACAACAACCTCCGCCTGTTCCAATGCTGTTTTTGCTTTCGGCGCCAGGTATTGAGAGTTCCCCGGGCCAAGACTCACTATTGTCAATTTTCCGGGGCCGTGGCCGACGTCATGTTTTGGCTTCTGTTTTTGGCCATCAGCCCCTTGTTTTTCCCTGATTCCGTAAGAGTTGTTGCTTTGCATACGCTTGATACTCCCATATGTTTTTTAACCACACTTGTTCCCAAGTGACTTAGAAGCCAGTAAGTCACCCCCGAAATCAAAAAGAAAATACGTGATATCCGGCAAAGGTCCCGCGAACTTGCGGGCTGAAACCAAGGCTTTATTCAAAATTTCATCAATAATGCCTTCCCGATGCAAGTCATCAAGGATAAAACCCAATGCCTCGCGCGCAGTATTGGCGCTTGCCACATTATGTATCCGCTCCTTTTTCATGCCAAGCGACAAGCACCAATAAGCAAGCAAATCAAAATCGATACGAGATTTCCCGGCGTGGGTATAAGGATACCCCTGGGCCATTTTCACTAACTTGCCGAAGAAACAGCTATAAAGGATATCATCAAAATCCCTTCTTACCGCCTCTTTGAGTGAAAAAGCAAAAAAATCGGCCACCTGGATAAATACCGTTACCGGAAGGTCGGGCCGTCGTTCTATTAAAAAGCGCTCGCTTCTACCTCCGGTTGTCAAAGCGATGGTATTGAGTTTCGCCGCCTTTGCGACGTCCATAGACATGGTGATCGTGTCCTTGTACGCCTTGTTTGAAAAGGGCTTTACCGTTCCCCGGGTGCCTAAAATAGAAATGCCGCCAATGATTCCAAGGCGGGGATTCAGCGTCTTTTTTGCGATCTTTTCTCCGTTTACCACCTCGATAATCACGGAGACGGTCCCCCTGAGACCACTCTCTGCCAATCCTTCTAAAACAGCGGCCTTTATCTGCTTGCGAGGAACAGGGTTTATGGCGCTCTCTCCCACAGCCACGGGAAGACCGGGCCGGGTCACCCTTCCGACACCCGTTCCGCCGGCAATAATGACATCTTCGTGCTTGCCTCCCGGCAAAAAACGCACGGTACTCGTTATCCGGGCTTTGTGGGTAACATCAGGATCATCACCGCCGTCTTTTCTGATGGTCGCTTTTGACCCTTTTCCAACCGTTTCAACCCGCTCAACGGGGATGGTCAGCCTGCCTCCTATGGGCAGGGGGATTTCCACCTTTTTAAAAACTCCCCGGCCGGCCAGGTGAAACAACGCCGCCTTGGCCCCGGCAGCGGCAGCCGAACCGGTTGTAAAACCCTCGCGAAGCCGTTTTCCGGCCACAACACCCTCCCCTACCCTACCGATTGTTCCTGAAGAACAATCTCGGCCAATTGGTTGATTACGCTCGCTGCCAGGGCTGATCCGCCCTTACGACCTGCAATCGTGATGTAGGGGATGACCCCCTGTTCCATGAGTAATTCCTTGGATTCGGCGGCATTGACAAATCCCACCGGCATGCCCACAATCAGGGCAGGCTTACATTTTCTTTCGCCCACCCATTCCAGAAGCCGCAACAGGGCGGTGGGGGCATTTCCCACAACGTATATGGCGCCATCCAGTTTGTGAACCACGGAATCCACGGCTGCCAGAGCCCGTGTAGTCTTCCCCCTTAATGCCTTTTCCCTTACTTCCGGATCACCCATGTAACACTCCACCCGGCAACCCAACCGTTCCATGCGCATCGATGATACGCCCATACGAGCCATATTCGTATCCGTAACAATCAGGCAACCCCGCTTGAGCGCCTCCATCCCTTTACCGACGGCATCCGGATGGAACCGGGCCAGGGAAAGAAGTTCAAAGTCAGCAGTTGTGTGAATCATCCTCCTGACGACCCGCCACTCTTTCCCTTCAAAGGGCCTGGGTTCAAGCGCCTCTGCATCAATAATGGCAAAAGATCGCTTTTCAATCTCTCCCGGTTCGAGTCGTGTATCAATGCTGTTCATAATCCCCTTTCTCGTCTTTTCTTAAACATCCTTCGGCAATGCATTCAATGCCCTCATTGCGCTGCATGCACCCCTTCAATTTATTTCTCGATCCCCTCTCGTGCATGAACGCCTTCCTGGTAGTAATGCTTGATTTCCTTCATCTCGGTAACCAGATCGGCTGCCTCAATAATCCTGGGGTCAGCCTTTCTGCCGGTGATGATCAACTCGATGTTTTCAGGTTTTGTTTGGATCAGCTCAAGGAGATCATCTACCGGAAATAATTTATAGTAAGTTGCAATATTGGCCTCGTCGAGGATGATAACATCATATTTTCGGGATTGCATCAATTTGGAGACTTCTTTCAGCCCTTCCTGAGCAACTCGAAGATCTTCCGCCTCGGGATCCCTGAAGATAAAGCAATCCCGACCGTATTGCTTGATCTCAATAAAGTCGGACAACTTCTCTATGGAATCAAGCTCACTGTACTTCATCCCCTTGACAAACTGCGCAATATAGACTTTGAGCCCCGCTCCGGCAGCCCGCAGAGCAAGTCCGAAAGCCGCGGTTGTTTTCCCCTTGCCACTACCGGTATAAACTTGTGTGTATCCTTTCATCTTTTGATCCTCCAAATTAAAAAGTTTATTTGTTTCTACGTTCCTTACCCGAACATATTCGTTCCGAAAAAATAGAGCAAGCCCACGATCACCAGGCTTGAAATTCTAAAAAGCTGACTCGCTATCATGAGACGAACTCCCAATCCCGGACTGAAAATACCCATATAATAGGGCATTTGATGCCTGAGCGCCCGAACCGGGGCTGCAATAACGTTCCCCAAAAGGAGCGCCAACACGGTCTGAAACACAGTTAAGGTACCGTTTTCCAACATGGCGCCGGCGGCCGCATAGCCGGACGTAAATTCCGCGACCAAACTGAAAATTACAATGGACATGGCTTCAACGGGGACAAACAAACTGCTGAATCCATGAGCAAACAATTGCCTGAGCCAGAGGAAGAACCCCATATCAGAGATCAAAACAATAACAAGGTAAACGGGGAGTACAATAATAAGAATTCTGGTTATCCTGGTTTTGAATTTTTTGCTTGTTTTACGAAGCAGTACTTTCCAGTTACGCTCTTCTGCCTTTTTTTCATGGAGATATCCGTCTGTTTCGGGAAGCACAAAATGGGTCCATACCAGTATCGCGCACAATCTTAATAAAGCCGCGCCGAAGGTAAGCGAAAGATATATTGCCCCCGCCTTTCCCACAAGCGGCAGGAGGATGAAAAAGGTGGTAGGCAAATGGAGAAAAAAGGATGGGAACGTGTTCAAAAGTACGGAAAGGGTCATCTCCCTTCGGCTCAGCGTTCCCTCCTGATGAAAAGACATCAGCATGGATAAGGATGTGGTGCCTGAAAAAAACGCAGTGGTGAAAACTGCCCCCATCTGATGTGAAAGATGCCCCCGGCGCATAAACGGTCGAGCCATTACGCTCAGTCGATCCGTCCACCCCACACCTTCAATAAATTGACCCACAAAAAGGCCGATAGAAATAAACACGGTCAACCTTGTCAGGGGCCAAATCACCCTTTTCCAAAGACTTGACGGATTTTTGAAAATCCCGACCGTATCGAGCGCGCCGCTCACAAAGGCTATAATGGCGCATGCTGTCAGAAGCGACAGGGTTATATAGAGCAATAGAGGCGCTTTTTTTTTCATACTTCGCGTTGGCCCTTCAGGATTTCCTGTGGAAGTTATTCCGACCCCATTTCTCAGGTAATATGTTTGATTTGAATAGCCTCTAATGGACAGGCCTCAATACAGTCCCAGCACCCCATGCACATATCCTGAAACACCATCGGCGGTTCAAAAACCCCGTCTATCTGCTTGATCACTTTATGTGAACATGACTGCACTGCCGCGCAGAGGCCTTCAGCAGGGTTACATTTTTTTGGATCGCATATGGCGTAATCCACTAAAGCAAATGATTTTTTTGACTGCATGGTATTTCGTTTGACTCCATAGTATTAAATAGTTAGCACTGTGCTGACCACCACAGTGGCGTTTTCAAAATAACGCAGAGTTGTGAAGAAAAGGCATTCTCGGACAACCTCCTATATTTCCTCTTCCAATACCTGCCCATTTTCACTCAACCAGATTCGGGCCTTCTCCATTTTCGGGATTTGCGCCCTGACAATATTCCAGAACCGTGGCGTATGGTTTGCTTCTATAAGATGGGCCAGTTCATGAACGATGGCGTAGTCAATGATAAACGTTGGCGACTTGATCAAACGCCAGTTGAAATTGACATTGTTGTTCATGGTGCAGGAACCCCAGCGATAAAGATTATCAACGATTTTGGCTTTTGAATAGGTCACACCGAGCTCGCGGGCGTGACGTTTCACCCTGGGAATAATCTTGGCCTCGGCCCGATGTATATACCATTCCCGCAAAACCTCCTGCCGTTTTCCAACATGGGCGGCGGGAATATAAAAACGCTGGTTGAATCGAATCTCGGATAGCCCCATTTTGACCACTTCGATGCGGTAGTTCCGACCAAGGTAAAGGGCGGATTCACCGTTTACCAGCTCCTTTCCCGGAGGATGGGGCAAATCCCGGTATTTCCGGGGGTGATGTATTTTTTCGTAGATCCATTGACGCTTTGCTTTTACCACTTGGTGTATCTTCTCCTCCGGTGTCGTTTCCGGTGCATGCACGATCACGGAACGGTCCCGTTCAACCGTGATGGTCAGTTTGCGGCGCTTGGGCGACCTTATAATGGTGTAATCAAGTTCCATGTCACTCCGCATACAGGATGGTGTCGTTGTTCTTTTCCGCAATCTCCATAATCCTGGAAATGATATGGGCGCGGTTTGTAATGAGCTGGGGAAGTCTGCCAAACTCGGGTGAGAGCAAAACTCTCTGAAGGTCCGCTTTGAGTTTATTGCGGGCCGGAATGCTCCCCCAGAAGCCGGTGAGTTTTAATTCCCGCTCCACCTCAAGAAAGACTTTTTGGGTTAAATCCACGAGGTGACTGATTTTATCTTCTTCGGTCATCCAAACAGGCGTAAGGCCGTCGCTAGCTACATTCGGTAATGCTTGGGACACAGCATTGTTACTATTCCCAAAAATTTCCCGTCTGAACATGCGAAATAACGGCATCTGCTTTTTCCGGTGCAGACCGTAGGTCGGCTCCTTTCGGGCATTGATAATGCGTTTTCGCAGTTTTTCCAGTTCCTCGTAAATTTTTTTCCAGTTCTTTTGAAACCCCTCCAGAATTTTTTTCAGGGCTTCGGCAAAGGATGCTTGCAGGTCCGGATCGTCATTTAGATCTACGTCAAGATGGTGGCGTATGGCATGCTCGACTTCAGCGGCCTTGGTTTTGGTCCGTCTTCGCTTTCCGATCTGACTTTCAAAATCCTGGTCCAGAATCGAGATGGGGGCGACTTTGAGGTCGATCCCCTTGGATTCCAGATACGAATCGGTAATTCCCCTGAGCTTTGGCGGAATCCCTTTCATGCTCAGACGCGTGTCGCGGAAATGTTTTTCCGCCAGCACGTTGATTTCGGAGAGTTGCTGATAATCCGGTATAAAGTCGAGGGCTTCCTTGGCCGGAAAGACAAGATTGAGGCTCTTTGTGAATTTTTTAAATGCCGACAGGTACTCAAAGCGCAGGTCTTCATCGTAAAAAAGATCGAAAAAGGCATCATGGTCGTTGAGGTCATTGAGGCCATGCCTTTCAAAAAATGCCATAATCGCCCGATGGACGGCCCGCAAATCATTCAGTTCTTTTTCCGGAAAACTCAAGGCATCGATAACGTCCTTTTGCTCGCGCGCGTCAGAAATTTTGATGGCCTTTTTCAAGTGATGGCCGATGCCGACGTAATCGACCACAAACCCCTTGTCCTTTCCCTCGCCGCCGATCCGGTTCACCCTGGCGATGGCCTGGAGCAGGTTGTGGGCAACGATCACCTTGTCGAGATACATGACCTGCTCCAATGGAGCATCGAAACCGGTGAGCAGCATATCCCGCACGATAATGATACCCATGTTGCCGGCAA
>JAGHDR010000386.1 GCA_021159825.1 Deltaproteobacteria bacterium
AAAAAGCGAAAAATGAGGTGACTGCCGCAGACGGACCCGGTTGGGTGAAGAAATATTTTGCGGACTTCATTCAGGAAGCCCCGATTCTTATCATTGTGGTCTTTGACCCAAGCAAAGGCGGCCTGGGCATGTTTTTTGGTCAGGAATATGGCGCTCTCCAGGCGACGTCGGCGTGCATTCAAAATATGATGTTGAAAGCTTCTGAACTGGGACTGGAATCTCTGTGGTTTACTTTTTTTCGACCGGATGTGCTGGTGCCCATATTCAATATTCCCGAAAACCTTGAAATTGCGGGCGTCATCGCCCTCGGAAAGCCCGGTGGAGAAGTCAAGACCCCGCCTCGCCGGGCCCCGGTTGCCTACCGGGAAAAATATGGTGCTCTGAAGGAATAGGCTTTTTACTTCGTTCCCAGGCTCTGCGTATCAATCAAATGATTCGCTCACCCGTTTCTATGATTTCTTTGACAAGAGGATTGGTTTCGTCAAAATCTGATTTGGCAAATGGATGGGGCTCTATCCGCATGTCAACATCTCTCCTTAATTTCATAAGCTGAACATTTTCCTCAAATCCATCCAAATCATCCTTTTCCAAAAAGACAGCCAAATCAATGTCGCTATCGGTGTTATAAGTGCCTTTTGCATACGAGCCATAGAGGTATAGCCGCCATATTTTTATGTGATTTTCCCGCAGTTTCTGAATATATTCCCGGGTCTTTTGAGATGCTAATTGTTTATTTTGCTTACGATCCATTGTTTGAAATCCTTTATTTTGCTCATGTAGGTGTTTACAAATTCACCCGTGGCTTTCCTGTAGAAACGGTTTTTGTAATTCGGTATTATGGGAAATATCGATAGAAAACGCGTCGGTGTAATACTCGAAAGAGCTCAATTTTATGACCTGAGGATTCTAAGCCAACGCGGTAATTTCCAATTCGAATCCGGTATCGGTTTGGATATCCTTTCATCGCTTTAAGTCCGGCCAGATCTCTCAATGCCTCAGCTTCGGGCAAATCAGAAAATGCCAGCCGAAAACGCGATCATAGGCCGAAAGATTTTTCAGCTTCTTCAGGTCTTTTAAAAAAGCCTTCCGATACAGGACTTCCATTTTGATTATTCTTCTAGGAAAGCGAGTGCTTCCTTTCGGTTCAACAGAGGACTTCCTTTGGCCTCATCCATAGCTTTATTTAGACAGTAGTCTTCTACATCTTCGGAGATATCTTCAAGAGTGGCTGTTTTGGACGGCAATATTTTCCGCCACAGTCCAATCGGAATGACAACAGCCTTTTGCTGTCCATCTTTGTCTGTTATGTACTCAAGCTCGATCATAATTAGTTCCTCCATCCCGTTGTTGCTCAGTTTGACCGTATTGAATGAACAAATGTTGTAGCACACCTCCACTTTCACCGCAAATCGGATTTAATTCTGATGTTAACGCATTGGAATTTGGCTTTGTCAATATGTTTGTCCAAGCAAAACATCCTTTACGCAAACAACCACTGGTCAGGCAATCCCTCCGAAAGCAACCACGATATCTTTTCTGTCGCGATCCGTTTGTGTGCTTTTTTGTCAAAAGTAAGCCAGCAGCCTTTTAAGTCTGACGCCAATGCCGCGTAACATGCATCATATCCGGTAAGGCCCTTTTTGACGAAACGGTTTGCTTTGACGGCGAGTTCCTCTGTCATGGGATGCCTGAGCAGACCCCCCTGAAGGAGGGGAATGATGCCTTTACGAAAGACCCGAAGACCATCGGGATGGAGTCTCAGTAACACGGCGTAAACCTCAAAGGCAAATAGCTCGGGAACGGCAAATAGACATGGATCCTCAACGACTTTTTTCAACACTTCATTCGCGGATGGATGGGCCTCATCTTCAAGAAACCACCGCAGGGCGACGGAGGCATCGATGACCCAGATCATTCGACATATCCCCGCAGCTGCCTGAGAATGGAGATGCTGTCTGAGGATCCCTTTTTCTTTTTCCTCAAGGCATGCATCTGATCAAGTAACCGTTTTTTGTCCTCTTTAACTTTGTAATCCAGAAAACGCTTTTCAAAATCCTCGGGGGTAACGAGCACCGCTCGCAGCTTTCTCCCCTTGGATACAAGAATCGGTTCACCTGTTGCCGAGAGTCGATCCAGTATTTCACCCAATCTATTTCTTATGGCGAGTGCGTTAACCTGTTCCATTAAGACAGCCTCCTTTTTTTTAATATATTCGGATTATGCCGGACAGACATGTATATGTCAAGTGTAGACATGAATATATACATATCTTCCAAACATCGGACTGGATTCATAAAGAAAAATGGTATAACATGCTTCTATCAAAATTATTGCGATTGAAGGACAACAAAACCATGATTGAAGAATCCACGGAAGTCGTTTTCAACAAGCGGGTCGCCGGGAATACCTTTTTCATGGGGTATCGTTCAGACCCCATGGCGAATGAGGCCGGACCGGGCCAGTTTGTGATGATGCAAGTCCGTTCGGGAATAGACCCCCTGTTAAGACGGCCGTTTTCCATTCTCGGGGTTAACGGGGATGTGCTGCTGATCCTTTACCGGGTGGTAGGCCATGGCACCGCTATCCTGAGCGAAAAGAAACCGGGGGACTTCGTGCAGGTGCTGGGGCCCCTCGGAAAAGGGTTTGCGCTTCCCTGTGAGGCTGTCTATCCCATACTGGTGGCAGGCGGCATGGGCATCGCTCCCCTCATATTCCTGTCCCTGAACCTGGCCCGTAAAGATCAGCAATTTCTGGCGGGTTACGGTATTTCACCCGAAGTTGTTCCCCTTGACCAATTGGGTATCAGGGGCCTTTCCCCCGCCATTGCAACCGAGGACGGTTCACAGGGGCATCATGGGCGGGTGACGGAGCTGCTGGAATCGGTCCTTTTATCCGCGAAAGAAAAACCTCCCGCCATTTTTACCTGCGGTCCCCTGCCTATGCTGAAAGCCGTGAGCCGAATAGCGCTCGGTCAAAACATCCCCTGTCAGGTTTCTCTGGAATCCAACATGGCCTGCGGTGTGGGCGCGTGCCAGGGGTGCGCTGTTAAGAAAGCCCCTGACTCAATCAAACCCTATGCCCATGTGTGCCGGGACGGGCCGGTGTTTGACGCCAAAACCCTGGACTGGGAGGTGATTTAACCATGAACAAACCTGATCTGGCGGTTCAAGTGGGCGCTCTCAGCCTCAAGAATCCGGTTCTCACCGCGTCCGGAACCTTTGGCTACGGACGGGAATTCGCGCCCATTATGAACCCCGGCCTTCTGGGGGGTATTGTGGTCAAGGGCATCTCTCTGAAACCCATGGCGGGCAACCCACCGCCCCGCATTGTGGAGACTCCCTGCGGCATGCTGAATGCCATTGGGTTGGCCAATGTGGGCTTGGAAGTTTTCCTGTCGGAAAAATTGCCCTGGCTCCAGAAATTGGATACCTGTGTCGTCGTAAACATCTACGGCCATTCTCTCGATGAGTACGGTGCCGTGGCAGCGGGCCTCAAGGGGGTATCCGGCGTTGCCGCCCTTGAGGTCAACATCAGCTGTCCCAACGTGGAACAGGGCGGAATGGCTTTTGGTACGGATCCTGCGGTTGCCGCACAAGTGACGGAACGGGTCCTGCGGGAGACGGACAAACCCGTTATCGTGAAACTCTCCCCCAATGTCACGGATATCTGCGCCATCGCCAGGGCGGTGGAACAAGCGGGTGCTCATGCCCTTTCCTTGATCAATACCCTCACCGGCATGTCCATTGACATTGAACGCCGCATTCCCAAACTGGCCAATGGGTCCGGGGGGCTGTCGGGTCCGGCCATTCGACCGGTCGCCCTTCACTTGGTGCACCAGGTGGTCGGAGCGGTCAATATCCCCGTTATCGGCATGGGGGGAATTCTGGAACCACGCGATGCTCTGGAATTTCTCATGGCGGGCGCTCAAGCCATCCAGGTGGGAACCGCCACTTTTGCAAATCCCAGAGCGTCACTGGATATTCTGGAGGGTATTGAACAGTTCTTGAGCGACCGTGACATCCAATCCGTCAAGGAGATTATCGGATCCCTGAAATCGTGAGAATCAAGGAGGAACCACCATAACCCCTAAAGTGCTGATTCAAAAAAGCGATTTATAGGGTGTAGGGTTTTAACTGAAGGAGCTTTTTGTCCTGGGTCGCCACAATATGATAAAACCGGTCCTGGGGCACGTAAATGTAGGGGACGTCTTCTTCTCTTCGATAAAGAAAATGGGAGAGGATCATTCGGTTGACAGCCCTGTGCCCGACAATAATGATGCTCTGCGAATCCCTGCTTAAATAGAGGGCTTTTTTGATCCCCATATCCATGCGGTGTTTCATGGACGCGTATCCCTCGCCATCGGGATACACATAATTATATTTATCATTTTTCCTTGCCAGAAAAACATGGGGCATCTGATCTCGGATCTCTTCATAAGACATGCATTCACAGACGCCGCTGTCGATTTCATTAAAGTCTTTCAGTGGAATGATGGTGCATTTTTTCTGCAATGCTTTGATGGGGACAGCCGTTTGTACGGTTCTCTTTTTTTCACTGGTAAAAATGACCGGTACTTTTTTTCTTTGAAAATAACGGGCCAGCCCTTGGGCCTGTGCCACCCCGTTCTCCGTGAGGTCCGAATCGCCGCCAATGCGATTCTCCAGATTGAAGCGTGTCTCGCCATGACGGACCAGGAAGAGGTTTTTGACCGTATCCGTCACCAGAAAATCCCGGATGCGGTCCCAGTAGGGAATTTTATCCGTAATCTCTTCCGCCAGGATCTTGTTGTTTAGGGAATCCAGCTTGACGTAATTACGTTCCGCTTTAAGGGGCACGTACAATTTTTGGTAATATTCAACCCTTTGAAGGAAGATCTTTGTGGCGTCCTCTTTTGCCAAATGGCTGAATTCCGGCAAAGCTACCTTCCGCTGGATGCTTGCTTTGAGAATTTTTTCATCGCCATTGATGCACTCAATAAAGAGTATGGGATGGTTTGTAATGTATCCGGCGATTTTTTCTCTCCGTTTCAAACTCACGTTGGTGGCATCCAGGATGGCCACATACCCCGTTCTTTTCAGATAGTCGGCAGCACGTCCCATATTGGTGATAGCGATTTTTCCCCGAAGTTCAGCCCCTTGTCGGTTGTCAGGGTCGTAGAACTCAGGTCTGGAGGTCTCTAGGCCGGTGAGTCTCCGTCTGAGATCGCCATTGTTAAAAATACCGGTTTTGATGCCGTACTTGGTGAGGTTTTCTTTCAATTTGTAGGCGATGGTGGATTTTCCCCTTGCGGGAAGACCCACCATGACGATGTAGAGTTTGTTGTTACGCATGGTTCATGCACTCCCCTGAATGATGCCGTTTACCCTTGATCTTTCCAAAAGAACATTTATAATAAATGCGAATCATGTAAGCAACTCAATTTCATGGGTATGGAATTTCATAAAGGGAGGTAATGGCATGGCACAAGCGTCTGTCTCGAAGCCAAGGGCAGAAACTCTGGTAAATGATTTTATCAGGAGCGTGTACAACTGGATGGCCATCGGGCTTTGCTTGACGGCGGTGGTGGCGATGTATGTTTCCGGAAACGAGGCGCTCACCCGGCTCATTTTCGGCAATTCAATGATCTTCATTCTTTTGATTGTGGCGGAGCTGGGTCTTGTCTTTGCCATATCGGGTATGATCAATAAAATGAGTGCGGGAACGGCCACATCTCTGTTTGTCCTCTATTCGGCACTCAATGGCGTCACGCTCTCATTCATTTTTTTAGCCTATACCCAGACGTCTATTGTCAGCACCTTTTTTATATGCGCGGGTACCTTTGTGGCGTGCAGTATTTACGGCTGGATCACCAAAAGGGACCTGACTTCCATGGGCGGATTCCTGATGATGGGCTTAATCGGGATTATTATTGCGTCCCTGGTGAACATGTTTTTCAGAAGCCCCGGCATGAGTATGGCCATCAGTTATATCGGCGTGATTGTTTTCGTGGGTCTCACCGCCTACGATACGCAGAAGCTCAAAAATATGGCGCTGACTCAGCCTGTGGATGCGAACGGTGCAGTGGTCAGGAAGGGCGCTATCCTGGGGGCTTTGTCGCTTTATCTGGATTTCATCAACCTGTTCCTGATGCTGCTTCGAATTTTCGGTCAGGGCCGGGATTAGCTTTCCCCGACTGCATTCATTTTTCTTTGGACAAAGAATCCCCCTGATCGAATGGCTTATCTATCAGGGGGATTTTCTTTTCCGGGAATCCTGCGGATGGTTTTTGGACCATGATGAAAGGGGAAAAGACATTTGTAATCGGGGACATCCATGGCCAACTGGGGATGCTCGAAAACCTGATGGCAAAGATTCCATGGCGGCCGGAGAAAGACGCCCTGGTTTTTCTGGGGGATTATATAGACCGGGGGCCGGATTCCAGAGGCGTTGTGGATTATATCCTGTCGCTGACCCGAAATTATCCCCGGATTAGCTGTGTAATGGGAAATCACGAGGGGATGCTGCTGAATTACCTGGCCGGTGTCGATAAGAAGCTGTATCTGGCCAATGGGGGAGGCCCCACGCTGAAAGCATACAAACGCGGTAAGAGCCTCTTAAGCACCTTGTTCTTGCACGAAATACCTAGTGATCACATGGTGTTTTACAATTCCCTTAAACCTTATGTTGAGATTGAAGACTATTATCTGGTCCACGCAGGATTCATGCCGGGGGTACCTATGGCACAGCAGACAAAGACCGATATGATGTGGATTCGGGAACCCTTTATTTCATCAACCTATGACTTCGGAAAAAAGATTGTTTTCGGCCATACTCCTTTCATAAAACCGCGGATTATGAAAAATAAAATCGGCATCGATACGGGCGCGGCATACGGCAGGCGGCTTTGCTGTCTGGAATTACCGGCAGAGAAATTCTATTTTTCAGGCGCGTAAACCGATTTCCAAATCAAGAAACATCGCCCCCGATAAACCGCTCGGCCAATTCAACATCCTCCCTGTTGCCGATGTAGAGCGGCACCCGTTGGTGAAGTTCTTTCGGATCGATTTCAAGGATCGGGCCATGGCCGTCGCTGGCGTATCCGCCCGCCTCCCTGGCCACCAGGGCAAGGGGATTGGCTTCCACCATCAATCTCAGCTTTCCCGTTGGCTTCTTGGGGTCCTTCCTGTCTGCGGGATACATGAAAATGCCTCCCTTTAGAAGATTTCGATGGAAATCCGCCACCAGACTGCCCACGTACCGGGAGGTATAGGGGCGATTTGTTGCCCGGTCGATGGACTTGAAATAGTCAATCAGGGCTTTCGTATTTTCATCCCAATAGGCGTAATTCCCCTCATTGACGCTATAGGTTTTTGATTTCTCGGGGATTTGAATATTCTCATGGGACAGAAGAAACTCTCCGACGCTGGGGTAGAGGGTAAAGCCGTGTACGCCCGTACCGTTTCCCGTGGTGTACACCATCATGGTACTGGAACCATAAATGAAATAACCTGCCGCCACCTGTTCCATGCCGGGTTGCAGCACATCATTTAAGAGATGGTCGATGTCGGTTTCATCACTCTTCTTCCTGTAGATGCCGAATATGGTACCGATACTCACATTCACATCAATATTGCTGGATCCGTCGAGGGGGTCAAATAGGATAATATAGTTTCCCTTGGGGTACCGGGAAGGGATATCGATAAGGTCCGCGTTTTCCTCGGACCCCATGCAGCAAAGCTGGCCGATGTGTTGCATTCGTTCGATCACCACCCGGTTGGAAAAGATGTCGAGCTTCTGCACCTGTTCATCCTGAACATTGACTTTTCCGGTAGCACCCAGAATATCGGCTAGCCCCGCTTTGTTTACTTCCCTGGAAATAACCTTTGCCGCAACGATCAGCTCGTTGAGCAGAGTTGTGAAAGCGCCCGTGGCTTCAGGGTTTTTCCGTTGCTGATTCAATAGATGCTGCGTAATGGTAATGCCGACTTCTCTGTTGTCCATTCTCCCATCTCCTTTCCAGTGTGTTAAAGAATCAAGTCTATACGGCTTTGTTGCGATATTCAAGCCTGTAAATTTCTGCCAGGGTCAAGAACACCGTGATAATCAGGGGGCCGTAGACAATCCCCAGGATTCCGAAAACCTTGATTCCGCCAATAATGCCGATAAAAACAAGGAGTGCATTCATTTGCATTCCCTGTCCGATGAGCCGGGGTTTAACCAGATACTCAATGATGGAACTGTAGGAAAGATTGTAAATTAGATATCCCAATCCAAGCCCGCTGTTCCCTTGCAGAAACAGTATGATTGTGGTCGGAATAAACACGGCTGAAGCGCCGATAATGGGCAGAAATGCCATGAAGCAGATAACGGTTCCCCAGAGGAAAGGGGAATCCAGACCGAAGAAGTAAAATCCCAGTCCCCCCAAAATTCCCTGAACGATTCCGGAAAGACCGTTTCCCACCACAATGGCTCGGCCCATTTCCCGAAATTTATGGGTCAGATTTTCCAAATGATCTTCGGGCAACGGCAGCAGTTCGAAAAAATAGTGCTTCAGCTTGGCACCGTCCTTGAAAAGGTAGTACATGGTGAGGGCCATCAGGAAAAATTGAATCAGGAAATTGAGCAGATTTGAGGCGATGGAACTGACCTGGTTGTATAGAAATAAGCCGATATTTTTCCCGATGGAAGATGCCAGCTCCTCAATGGTATCCGGTGTTATTTCAAGTCCGGTCATGTCATTTATTTTCTTAAAGCGCCTTTCCCAGGCAGGGTCATCCTTTACGATTTCCTTTAACTTGCTCAATGATACCTGGTTGCTGCTTTTCCTGTAAAACTCATAGGCCTCGTTGGAGAGTGTGCCGATGAACCAACTCATGGGGATGATCAGGGTGATCACAATAAAGATAGTAACACAAAGGGAAGCAAGCGCCTCACGATTTCGAAAAAGGGCTTTGATCTTCGCGTACAAGGGATGAAAAATGCTGACAACGAGCATGGCCAGAATTATCGCCGACCAAAAGGCCCAGAAAAGTTTAAGGATCAACAGCAGAGAGCAAAGCAGGCATATCAGAAAAAATTTCGCACCTTGCTGCTTATCTATACGCGTGGGTTCTACCATGGCTTCACCGTTAATCTCAATCGAAGATGATGTTACGATTCAATCTTGGCTTTCTTTTGCAAACTTTCCGTATCCAGATTGAACAGAGCATCCAGCAGGGCGGGATGAAAGGAACCCGGGCCTTTGGATTTGCCGGCAGCCTCTTCACCCGCCAGGCCGTAGGCGGCCAGGGATGTGGCCGTCGCTTCAAGACTGTCCTCGTCCACAGTTAGAAATGCGCCAATCAGTGCGCTGGCTACGCAGCCGGTCCCCGTGACATTCCCCATCTGTTCGTGCCCGTTAAACACCCTGAGAACGCTTTTCCCATCGGTGACCAGATCAACCGGGCCGGTGATGGCAAGGGTGGTGTTCAGTTTTCGGGAAAGGGCAATGGCGGACCCTTCAGCTTCGTCCACCCCATGTACCGCATCCACGCCTTTTGTCTGTGAATCTTCTCCCGCCAGGGAAAGTACTTCCGAGGCATTTCCACGAATGACACTGATGGAAAGCGCGTCGGTGAGTTTCATGGCCGTGTCCGTGCGAAAAGTGGTTGCTCCCGCACCCACCGGATCCAGAACAATGGGGATACCCAGTTCATTGGCTTTTTTTCCGGCCTTCAACATGGCTTCCACCCAGGGGTGTGTCAGGGTGCCGATATTGAGCACCAGGGCCCCGGCAAAGGAGACCATTTCTTCCACTTCTTCCGGCGCATGGGCCATGACGGGAGAAGCACCAAGAGCCAGGAGGGCATTCGCCGTAAAATTCATGACCACAAAATTGGTGATATTATGGATCAACGGCTTTTTGTTTCTGAGTTCTGTAAGGTTTATAGCGGCTTTATGCGCCAGATCATCATTAAACATAATTTCTCCTCATTTTGAAAAATGGTCCCAGCCGGATAGCCCCACGGAACGGGAAATGCCGGCGGACGACATTAACTCAATTCTGCCCTTGTCTCCGGTGATGCTCCCGATTTTCGCTACAGGGATGTCGTTCTCTTTGGCCATAGCATTCTGGATGCGCGCCACATGTTCAGGTGCACAGGTGATGATCAATTCATAATCGTCGCTGTCTTTCAAAACATAATCCATGGGGTTCCCGCCCGATTTTTCGGCGAATTGACGAAGGGCTTTGCTGACCGGCAGGCGATCCTCGTGGAGCACGGCGCCGACGTTGCTCTCAAAGCAAATATGACCCAGATCACCCAAGAGACCGTCACTGGTGTCGATCATGGCATTAACGAGGCCCGTTTTGGCCACAGCACGTCCTTCAACGGCACGATGGGTGGGGCACTGATAAGCTGTAACCAGCGGGTTGTTGCCATCCCATGTTTTACCGGTTTCGGTCTGGAGCAGAATGGCAAGCCCCGCGGCCGCCTGGCCGGGATACCCGGTCACCAGAATCACATCCCCCGGTTTGGCGGTGGAGCGACGCACCATTTTGCTCGCTTCAACCTCCCCGATCAGGGTAATGTCGATAAAATTGGCGTCAGTGGATTTTGTCACGTTACCGCCCACGATAAACGCCTGAAAGGGATTTAATTCCGCCAGAAATCCGCGATAGACGGCGATGACGTCTTTGAGCAGCGTGCTCGACCGAAGCCCCAGGGAAATCAGGGCATAGCGGGGGCGCCCGCCCATGGCGCCCACGTCGCTGATGTTCAGGACCATGGCCCGGCGCCCCATGTCATGGGGCGAGATAAATTGGGGTAGATAATGCCGGTTTTCCACCATGGCGTCACAGGTTACCAGCAGATCATATCCCGACCGGGGTTCAAAGGCGGCACAGTCATCGCCGATGCCGAGGGTGTTTTCCGGAAGTTCGATACCTTCTTTCCGGATGATCTCATGGATTCGGTCAATGAGACCGAATTCCCCAA
>JAGHDR010000231.1 GCA_021159825.1 Deltaproteobacteria bacterium
CGGGAAGCCAATTACGTGGCAAGCGAGGAAAAGAAAAAAACGGTTACCGTAAGCCATGTGGAAAAGGTGATCGAATCCCGAAAATTCAGATCCGGTATGGTGGAGGAACACCTGCAGGACATGATTGATCGCGGAACGCTCATGATCGATCTTGAAGGCGAAGTGGTGGGCCAGGTGAACGGGCTGGCGGTTTACGCCATGGGCGATTACATGTTCGGTAAACCCTCCCGCATTACCTGTTCCACCGCCATGGGTCGTGCCGGCATCATCAACATTGAACGGGAGGCGGACCTGTCAGGGAATACCCATAACAAGGGGGTGCTGATACTGGGGGGCTATCTCAGAAAAAAATATGCCCAGGACAAACCCCTGACCATGAGCGCCAGCATTGCGTTTGAACAGTCCTACGGCGGCGTGGACGGCGACAGCGCCTCTTCCACGGAAATCTACGCGCTTTTGAGCAGCCTTTCCGAGGTTCCTGTTAAACAGTACATTGCTGTGACCGGTTCGGTGAATCAGAATGGCCAGGTCCAGGCCATTGGAGAGGTTAATGAAAAAATTGAAGGGTTTTTTGACTGCTGTCTGAAAAAAGGCGCCAATGATTTACAGGGCGTGATGATACCCGAGAGCAACGTGAAAGATCTCATGCTCAGGCAGGATGTGGTGAAGGCGGTCAGCAAGGGCAAATTTCACGTGTATCCCGTTAAGACCATCGATCAGGGCATTGAAATCCTGACCGGCAAGAAATCCGGAAAAAGAAAAGCGGACGGGTCCTATCCCAAAGGTTCCATCAGTAAACTGGTGGACGACAAACTGAAGGAACTGGCGGAAGGCCTCAAAAATTTTGCCGGGGACGAGGGTGAAGAGAAAAAGGAAGAAAAAAAAGGGTGCAAGCAGTGCTGAAGAAGAGTGAAAGGTGAAAGGTGAAGGGTGAAAAAGGAGGAGTGGCAAAACCGGGGTAAAGGGCATCGGGAACGGTTGCGCCAACGGTTTGTAACGGGAGGTTTGGAGCAGTTTACCGATGAAGAAGTGGTTGAGTTCCTTCTGACCCTGGGGACTCCCAGAGGAGATCTGAAAAATGCCGCCCGGGATGCCATGAAAGCATTCGGCACCCTTTCCGGTGTTCTGTCGGCGCCCATTGAAAAGCTCAAGGAGATCAAGGGCATCGGGCAGAAAAACGCTCTTTACCTGGGGTTGGTCCATCAGACGGCCAAACGATATCTTCGGGATCGCGTTGCCGGAAAAACTTTTTTCGGCTCGTCCCAGGCGGTGTTCGATTACCTTTTTCATTCCATGCGGGACCTCAAAAGAGAGGTTTTCAGGGTTTTTTTCCTGACCCGGAAAAATGAAGTCATTACGGATTGCGATATGTTTGAAGGCAGTTTAACCGGTAGTGCGGTTTATCCTCGCGAGATCGTTACCCTTGCTTTGGAACATAAGGCGGCGGGACTTGTATTTGTTCATAACCACCCCTCGGGGGACCCCGCCCCGTCTCCCGAGGACAAACGCCTGACAAGAGACCTGGTCTGGGCGGCCATGTTAATGGGCATCCAGGTCCTGGATCACCTGATCATCGGAAATAACCGGTATTTCAGCTTTGCGGACCAGGGTATCCTCAAGCATTTTGCAGATGAGTACCATCAGCGGTTCGACACACCCTAAATCCTTGACAATCCCGTGTATTTATGGATTATAGCAGAGGTCTCCGGTAAATGACTGGGAATGCGAGAGTGGCGGAACTGGTAGACGCGCTGGATTTAGGATCCAGTGGGGAAAACCTGTAGGGGTTCGAGTCCCCTCTCTCGCACCAGCATTGAGACGATGTTCGAATGAGAGCTTTGGGAATTATGGCGTGCAACAAGCGCGAACTTTAAATGTGCCTTGAAATCAAAAAAATCATTGTTAGGTTTTCACCTCACGGTGGTGGGACTTCCAGGTTGTAACGGATGCGGGTAACCTTAAGTGCCGTAATATCCATAATATATTGTGAAATGTCAACATGTGAAAGAGGATGAGGATGACCATGAAAGCCAGCTTGGAAGACATCAGCCAGGTCAAAAAGAAGTTATCTGTGGAGATTGATGCAAAGGAAGTCAACAGGAAATTCAACAGCGCCTATGGGAAGATAGGGAAACAAACCAAAATTCCCGGTTTCAGGCCAGGAAAGGTTCCCAGGAAAATCCTGGAGTCCTACTTTGGAAAACAGGTAGAGGCTGATGTGGTCAGCGAGCTGGTCAATGAATCTTTTCCGCAGGCGGTGGACGAAACAAAAGCATTCCCTTTGGGTCAGCCCGAATTGGAGAAGGGACCTGTCAAACAGAATGAGAAATTCATCTACTCGGCAACCATGGAAGTGAGGCCTCAATTTGAGGTGAAAGACTATCTGGGTCTGGAAGCTGAGAAGGAAATAGCGTCCATTGGCGAAGCTGAGGTCGACAGAAAGCTTGAACAAATCAGGGAAGCCAATGGCAAACTTGAGTCCCTGACAGAGCCTCGACCGATCCAGGAGGAAGATTTTGTTGTTATTAATTACCAGGGTTTTGAAAACGACCAGCCCCTTGAGGGAATAAAAGATGAGAACTTTTTGTTGAATGTGGGCAAAGGCGATTTCCATAAAAAATTTGATGAAGCGCTCGTCGGACTCAACAAGGATGACAAAAAGGACATTGTCATCGATTTTGAGGAAGATTATTTTAACAACAATCTGAGAGGAAAAACGGTTCGTTTCGATGTTTCCATTGTTGATGTGAAGGAAAGAAATCTTCCGGAACTAAACGATGAATTTGCCAAAAATCTCGGTGCTGATTTTGAGGATTTGGAAGGCCTAAAGAAACAAATTGAGGAGAATGTGGTTGCTCAGGAAGAAAACCGTGTAGCGCAGGATTTGAAACGGAGGCTGATTGGAAAAATATCCGAAGGGACTGAGTTTGAAGTCCCTGAGGCATTGGTTGACGCCGAGGTGGAGTTTTCCATTAAAGGCATTCAGTCAAATTTTGAGAGAAGCGGCGCCAATTTTGAAATGGCGGGACTTTCGCCGGAAATGTTGGAACAACAGTTCCGGCCTCTTTCTGAGAGTCGCGTCAGGGAACGGCTCATTCTGGGTCAGGTTGCTCAGCAGGACGATATCACCATCAGCGATGACGAATTTACGGAAGGGCTTGAAAAACTGGCCCAGGGCATGGGGCAAGATGTTGAGACCATCAGGAAATATTACGAAGCACGAGGGGAAATTGACATTTTGAAAGAACAGATGCTTGAAGAAAAAACCTTGAACTACCTCGTGGAAAATGCCAAGGTTAAAGAGGTGGAGGCCGGAGCGCTGACGCCGGACAAAAGTGACGAAACGGAGGTTCAGTAGACCTATTATGTTAATCCCAATGGTGATTGAACAATCAAGCCGCGGTGAAAGAGCTTATGATATTTATTCCCGATTGCTCAAAGACCGCATTATATTTATTACGGATCAGGTAGCCGACCCAATGGCCAATACCATCATTGCAGAGTTGCTTTTTCTGGAATCTGAAGACCCGGATAAAGACATCCATATGTACATCAACTCCCCCGGTGGTTCCGTGACAGCCGGACTGGCCATCTATGATACCATGCAGTATATTAGGCCGGATGTGGTCACCATCTGCATGGGGCAAACTTCCAGCATGGCCGCGGTTCTTCTGGCAGCTGGGGCAAAGGATAAGCGGTATGCCCTGCCCCATTCCAGGATTATGATTCACCAGCCGCTGGGGGGCGCTCAGGGACAGGCAACGGATATCGATATCCAGGCCAAGGAAATCCTCAAAATCAGGGACACCCTCAACCGGATTCTTGCCGACCATACGGGGACGGATATCAAAAGGATCCGTAAAGATACGGACCGTGATTTTTTTATGGACAGCCAGCAGGCTAAAGCATACGGCATTATCGACAAGATTATTCATAAAAGAGAAATCAAAGATTCATTAACCGATAAAAAATAGGAAAGAAAGTTATGGGCAAAAACGACATTTCCAATGACGATTTGCTGTGTTCTTTTTGTGGCAAGAGCCAGGATGAGGTGAAAAAGCTCATTGCGGGTCCTTCAGTATATATTTGTGACGAATGCATACAGCTTTGCAACGAAATTATTGCGGAAGAATACAACCAGGAAGAAGAAGATGGGCTTCAACTCTTAAAGCCGGTTGATATCAAAGAAACCCTGGACCAGTATGTCATAGAGCAGGACAAAGCAAAGAAAGTCCTTTCTGTGGCTGTCCACAACCACTACAAACGGATCAACACCAAAGTGGACATGGAAGGGGTTGAGATCGAAAAGAGCAATATCCTGCTCATCGGGCCTACGGGTTCAGGAAAGACGCTCCTTGCCCAAACCCTTGCCAGGATACTGAAAGTGCCCTTTACCATTGCGGACGCCACGACATTGACGGAAGCCGGCTATGTGGGTGAAGACGTCGAAAATATTATTTTAAACCTGGTCCAGATGGCCGATTATGATGTGGAGTCGGCGTGTAGAGGTATTGTTTATATTGACGAGATCGACAAGATCGCTCGAAAGTCGGACAGTCCGTCCATCACACGCGATGTTTCAGGTGAAGGGGTGCAGCAGGCTCTTTTGAAAATAATCGAGGGTACCCTGGCAAATATTCCGCCCAAGGGGGGGCGAAAACACCCGCAGCAGGATTTTGTCAAAGTAGACACCCGGAATATTCTGTTCATCTGTGGTGGAACCTTTAACGGCATGGACCGGATTATCAGGAACCGGATCGGAAGCAAACTCATGGGATTTGAGGCCGACATCAAAGGTAAAGGTGATGTGAACGTCAACGAAATCATGCCCCTTGTTCAGCCGGAAGACTTGATTAAATTTGGTCTAATCCCCGAATTCATCGGCCGTATTCCCATTGTGACCACTTTGCACGAACTGAGCCAGGAGGCCCTTGTTCGCATTCTCACGGAGCCAAAAAACGCTCTGACCAAACAGTATAAGAAACTGTTTGAGCTGGAAGATGTGGAACTCAAATTTACGGATGAAGTCTTGACGACCGTTGCGGAAGCGGCGCTCAAACGAAAATCCGGGGCCAGAGGTTTGCGGGCGGTTCTTGAATCGATCATGTTGGAAATTATGTACGATATTCCATCGGTTCCGGAAATTCGGGAATGCATCATCAATGAAGAGGTTGTCACCAAGGGTGAACCGCCGTTGTTGCTATATGAAAACCAAGCGAAATTTGGATAAAAAATGCTGACCATAAAGAAAGACATTCAAGATAAAATCGGTTTTGACGATAAATTTTATTACCCCCTTCTCCCTTTGAGAGATGTGGTGGTGTTTCCCAACGTGGTTGTGCCCCTTTTCGTGGGGCGTAAAAAATCTATTAAAGCACTCGAATATGCGCTTTCCCATGAAAAAGAGGTTTTTTTGTCGGCCCAGGTGGATGCCGGTGTAGATGACCCGACACCCAAGGATATCTATTCCTTTGGGACGCTGGGAGCGGTTCTTCAGTTGCTTAAGCTGCCTGATGGTACCGTCAAAGCTCTCATTGAAGGGAAGGAGCGCGGCAAGATCGATAATTTTATGGATAAGCAGGGCTTTTTCATGGTTGAGATCAGCAAATGTGAGGAGGTTTCTGTTACGGATATGGAAACGGAAGCCCTGATGCGCAGTATCAATACCAGCTTTGAAGAATATGCAAAACTGAATACGAAGATCGGCAAAGAAATTGTCTCGGCTGTGACCGCCATCGAAAATCCCGGACGTCTGGCCGATACCATTGCCGGTCATCTGGCAATGAAAGTTTCGGATAAGCAGGGTATCCTGGAAACCATGAACCCCAACAAGCGGCTTGAACGGCTCTATGGCGAACTGGAAAATGAGGTGGATATTCTCCGTATTGAACAACGGTTGCGGACGCGGGTCAAGAAGCAGATGGAAAAGACCCAGAAAGACTATTATCTCAATGAGCAGATTCGCGCCATCCAGAAAGAGATGGGAACCAAGGACGATTTCAAGGCAGAACTTGCGGATCTGGAAAAGAAAATCAAACGTAAAAGAGTTTCCAGGGAGGCCCATCAGCGGATCAGACAAGAATTCAAAAAACTCAAAATGATGTCCCCCATGTCAGCGGAAGCCTCTGTGGTGCGGAATTATATTGATTGGATCATTGATCTGCCCTGGTTTGACAAGAGTCGGAAGAAATTTGACATTGCGGCAGCCGAAATCATCCTGAATGAAGACCATTACGGTCTGGAAAAACCCAAAGAGCGAATTCTGGAATATCTGGCGGTTCAGCGCCTCACAAAAAAAATGAGAGGTCCTATCCTCTGCCTGGTAGGTCCCCCCGGTGTCGGAAAAACGTCACTAGCCAAATCGGTAGCCCGGGCTACGGGTCGGAATTATGTGCGCCTTTCCCTTGGAGGGGTTCGGGATGAGGCCGAAATCAGAGGCCACAGACGAACCTATATCGGGGCACTGCCCGGAAAGATCATTCAATTTCTGAAAAAGGCAAAATCCAACAATCCCGTATTTTGCCTGGATGAAGTGGACAAGATGAGCACTGATTTCAGGGGTGATCCATCGTCTGCGCTGCTGGAAGTGCTTGATCCGGAACAGAATGTGGCCTTTAATGACCATTACCTGGACCTCGACTATGATCTCTCGGACGTTTTTTTTATCACCACGGCCAACAACCTGCACAATATTCCGATTCCCTTGCAGGACAGGATGGAGATTATCCGGTTGGCCGGCTATACGGAAAATGAGAAATTAAATATCGCAAAGCAGTTTCTGGTTAAGAAACAGGTTGAACAAAACGGGCTTGATTCGGAAAACATCGTTTTTACCGACAAGGCGATTTTAACGATCATCCAAACATATACCAGCGAAGCGGGTGTCAGGAATCTTGAACGCGAGATTTCATCCATTTGCCGAAAGGTCGCCAAAGAGGTTGTGCTGAACGGGGAAAGCACCCGGATCACCATCAAAGTTCAATCCATTCAGAAATATCTGGGCGTACCCAAATACCATTATGGCCGAACGGAAGAAAAAGACGTTGTCGGCCTTACTACGGGCCTGGCATGGACGAATGTGGGCGGAGAGTTACTGCAAACGGAAGTGACGGTCATGCCGGGAAAAGGCCATTTATCCCTCACCGGTAAACTGGGTGAGGTCATGCAGGAGTCAGCTCAGGCTGCCTTGAGCTATGTCCGATCAAAGGCAAGGGCTCTTAAATTACCGGATGATTTTTATGAAAAAATTGATATCCATATCCATGTCCCCGAAGGCGCCATTCCCAAGGACGGGCCGTCAGCAGGGGTTACGCTGGCGACGTCCATTGTGTCGGCGTTAACGCGATATCCCGTCCGCTGCAACATTGCCATGACAGGAGAAATAACGCTTCGGGGAAGAGTGCTTCCCATCGGCGGGCTCAAAGAGAAGATTCTGGCCGCTCACCGGGGAGGGGTCACGAAGGTTCTGATCCCCATGGAGAATAAAAAGGACATTGCGGATATCCCTAAAAGGATATTGCGGAAAGTGGAGTTAATTCCTGTAGAGTATGTGGATGAGGTTTTAAAAGAAGCCCTGGTATTGGAGGACGGGCAGGAATTGTTTGCACCGGAAGCGGAGATTCAGCCCTTTTGTTTCACCAATCTCAGCAAACCCGAAAAAGAAGTTGAAACCGCAGTTACTGCCCATTGATTGCGGATTTTTTCTTGACAGGATCAACCGGACCTGCTATTTATATTTAGCTGAGCTTTAGTTCAGGCGGGTAGCTCAGTGGGAGAGCACCGGCCTTACAAGCCGGGGGTCGCGGGTTCAAGCCCCGCTCCGCCTACCACCTTTAACAGGGTGATGGAAAAGGATCAATCGACTGCTTAAAAAAGGTCGTTTTCGATAGTCTGGGGACGTAGTTCAGTTCTGGTTAGAACGCTGGCCTGTCACGCCGGAGGTCGCGAGTTCGATTCTCGTCGTCCCCGCCATTAACAAAATCAAGGGGTTAGCCTACATTGGCTGACCCCTTTTTTGTTGCAGTTTTTTCAATACCCAACACTATACCCAACATTCTCGTTGAATATCATGGTAAATCACGGTAGAATTGAGTAACAAAGATTTCATCCTTTGCTCCCTCATCAGCGAGGACATCTCCAACCCATTCCCAACAGATTATCACGTATACCCAACATACTGGCTTCCATACCCAACATCTTCCCAACAAAAAAAACCAAAAAGAAAAAAATATTTCTC
>JAGHDR010000384.1 GCA_021159825.1 Deltaproteobacteria bacterium
CATCTGGAACAACGATTCTGCCTTCACCTGGCTGAATCCCGGGCCGAAACGGAATTCCTTCAAACCGGACAGGGGGCCTGGGCCGATTTCATGACCCACATGGGCATCGATTTTTCCAATTGGAACTGTTTTGGGAAACGGCCCGTTGAGCTGGCCCTTGAGATGGGATTGCTGGATCAAAACACCCTGGCCGTGCATCTCCTGGAGATCAACTTCAAGGAAATGGAAGCATTCGCTCAAACCGGCGCTCACGTCTGCCTTTGCCCCCGATCCAACTGGATGCTGCACCGGAAGCTGCCGAATATTGAGGGGTTCCTCAAGCTGGGTATTCAACCGGCCCTGGGCACCGACTCGCCGGCATCGGTATCCACCCTCAGCCTCTTGGACGAAATGCGGTTTATCCATGGCCGTTACCCCGGACTGAGCCCCGATGTGATACTGGGGTTCGGCACCATAAACGGCGCCCGGGCCCTGGGTCGTCCGGATATGGGATCCCTGCGACCGGGAAACCGAAGCGCCATGGTCCATGTGGCTTTAAAGGCCAATAACCCGAAACAGGCGGCGGAAGCACTGGTTTCCACGGATGAGCCAGCGTTGCATCCGATTTTTTAATACCGCTTTTTCTGCCCCCTGACAACTGCCCCCTGACAACTTTTATAAAAAATGGAGGACGTCATGCCCTTTAAAAATCTTCAGGACCTGATCAAATCCCTGAAATCCAAAAATCAACTGGTCCAAATTGAGGAACCCATAAGCCCCAATCTCGAAATAGCTGAAATCACCGACCGGGTGGTAAAGCAAAACGGGCCGACCATTCTCTTTCAAAACCCCACGGATTCCAGCTTCCCGGTACTCACCAACCTGTACGGGAGCCTTGAGAGGATTCAGACCATATTTGATATTCAGGCACTGGACGACCTGGGCAAGGGCTTTGCCGGTTTCCTTGAAATTGCCCCGCCGAAGGGGTGGGTGGGGAAACTGAAACTACTGCCCAAGCTCAAGGAAGCGGCCAACATATTCCCCAAATCCGTGAAACACGCCCCCTGCCAGGAGGTCGTCAACACTGAAAATCCTGATCTCACCCAACTGCCCGTCCTCACCTGCTGGCCCGAGGACGGGGGGCCTTTTATTACCCTTCCCGTGGTCATCACCCATCATCCAATAACGGGGAAACGAAATCTGGGGCTTTACCGCATGCAGGTCTACGACAAAACCACCGCCGGTCTTCACTGGCATATTCATAAGGACGGAGCCGGCCATTATCGCGAGAGCTCTCCCACGGAACCTTTTCCCGTGGCTGTGGCCCTGGGCCCGGATCCCATCACGACCTATTGCGCCACGGCGCCTCTGCCGGACGGGGTGGATGAGCTGTTTTTGTCCGGCTTTCTGCGGCAGAAGCCGGTCGAATTGATCAAATGCGTCACCTGCGACCTGGAAGTCCCCGCTGAAAGCCAGTTCGTGCTGGAAGGTTATGTCACCCGGGGCGAATTAAAAACAGAAGGCCCTTTCGGAGACCATACGGGGTATTACTCGCCGGCGGACAGTTATCCGGTCTTTCACCTCACCGCCGTCACACACCGAAAAGACCCCATCTATCCCGCCACCCTCGTGGGATATCCCCCCATGGAGGACCAGTGGCTGGGCAAGGTAACCGAACGGCTGTTTCTCCCCCTGATTAAACAGCAGCTGCCCGAAATCGTGGACATGAACCTGCCGGTGGAAGGGTGTTTTCACAACCTCTGTTTCGTAAGCATTCAAAAGCGGTATCCGGGTCACGCCCAGAAGGTGATGCAGGCCATATGGGGCCTGGGACAGATGATGTTCAGCAAGATGATTTTTGTCTTTGACAAAGACGTGGATGTTCAGGATATCTCGCAGGTGTTGTTTCACCTCGGCGGTAATGTGGATCCGGGCCGTGACATCACCATGGTCAAAGGGCCGGTGGATGCTCTGGACCATGCGTCCACCCTGCCCCATGTGGGCACCAAGATGGGCGTGGACTGCACCGCCAAATGGCCAACCGAAGGGTACGACCGGGGATGGCCGGAACTGATTAAAATGTCGCCCCATATCGTAAGTAAAATTGATAAAATCTGGAACAGGTTGGGGCTGTAATTTTGAAAACCCTTCTTTCCCTGATCAAGATCGAACATACCCTCTTTGCACTACCCCTGGCCTTTACCGGCGCCGTCCTGGGAGCCCGGGGGCTGCCGCCTTTTCCTGTACTGCTCCTCATGGCGGTGGCATTCACGGCTGCCCGGGCCTCGGCCATGGCCTTTAACCGTTTCGCCGACCGTCACTTGGACGCGCAGAACCCACGCACGGCCGACAGAGAGATTCCGTCGGGGGCCTTATCCGTTTCCCGAGTATGGTTGCTCATCATCGTTTCAATTGTGGTTTTCCTCATGGCCTCATGGGCTATCAATCCCCTGTGCGGCAGATTGGCGCCTTTTGCCCTGGTGGTGTTCCTGGGGTACTCCTACACCAAACGGTTCACACCCTTTTGTCATTACCTGCTTGGCCTGGCCCTGGGCATGGCCCCCGTGGCCGGCTGGATCGCCGTGACCGGCACATTCGCTTTAGCGCCGATCGTGCTGGGGTTGGGCGTCATCTTCTGGGCCGCGGGATTTGATACGCTTTACGCCTGCCAGGACGTTGAATTTGATCGGGGCATGGGGCTTCATTCCATTCCCGCAAGGCTGGGAGCCAAAAAGGCCCTTAAAGTGGCAGCCCTAAGCCATATTGCGGCTTTTCTGTTGTTTTTTGTGGACGAAGTTCTGACATCACTGGGGGTTGGCTTTTATCTCTTCTTGCTCATCACAGGGGCGCTCCTGGTCTGGGAACACC
>JAGHDR010000130.1 GCA_021159825.1 Deltaproteobacteria bacterium
AGGTTATACGGTTTGAGGGGGCACAGTTAGTTGGCTTTCATTGCAGTCGATATGACGCCTGTGCTTCCCGGCGGAAAGAACGGCGGCGCCAAGATTCTCGCCATTGAGCTCCTGAAATCCTTCCATGAAATGGCGGTGCAGGACCAATTCTTGATCCTGACGGCATCCTGGAACCATGAGGACCTGGAAATTTTGGATGGTCCCAATATGCGAAGGTCTTGCGTTCTGACACGCCAGGAACCAGAACCGAAAACTCGGCACACCCGTTATGCCCCTCGCTTTTACCGAGCCATGGGGAGAATCAGACGCTATCTTAGATGTTTCACCAAAGGGCAGTTTCCCATGGGCAAAAGCTTGGCAGCACAAGGCGTAGAGCTGCTGTTCTGTCCCTTTACCGCCCCCTCCTACGCAGAGAGCAACATCCCGACGGTTTCCGTTGTCCTGGACCTTCAACACAGGGAACTGCCGCAATTTTTCAGCCTTCACGAAATTGGTTTGCGGAACGACTTCATGGCAAAATTAACGCGCAAGGCAGACAGAATCATCTGTATTTCAGAATATACTCGAAAAACAGTCCTTAAGCATCTTGAAATTCCCCCTGAAAGAACCCATGCTGTCCCCATTTCCATTCAAACAAGGTTATCCCGTCCCGAAGCGGAAAAAAGCGTTGAATATCTAAAAGATTTCGGCGTAGCAGAACACCCCTATATGTTTTACCCAGCCAACTTCTGGCCCCACAAAAACCACTCCATGCTTTTAACGGCCTATGGCATGTTTCTGGCGCGAAATCCCGACAGTCCCATTGATCTCGTATTTACCGGTGCTCTGAATGGCAGGGAAGATGTTGTCAAGCAGGCGGTTATGCAGATGGGTCTGGAGAAACGGGTCCACTTCCTGGGATTTGTCCCGGAAGAAAAGCTTGCGGCGGTGTGGTTTGGCTGTGAATTCCTGATTTTCCCTTCCCTCTACGAGGGCTTTGGAATTCCCGTTCTGGAAGCCATGTCCATTGGAAAGCCGGTCCTGTGCAGTGACCGTACGAGTTTGCCGGAAGTGGCTGGAGATGCGGCGCTCTATTTTGATCCGAGAAAACCCGAGGCGCTGGTGAAATGTATTGAAAAAATCACAACGGACGCATCCCTTCGAAGTATTCTTGTGGAAAAAGGCTGGATTCGCGCCGGTCTTTTTAGGCCTGATGACATGACGGGACAATACCTTGAAATATTCAAAAAAGCCATAAATGACCCCGGCTATGTAGCCAATGAAATCATGGGCGTATTTGAAGATGGATGGATGGGAGACAAAATCGTTGTCGTTTATGCTTCCGGACCTCCTGACAGGATACTTGAAATGAAACTTGAGGCACCTTCCTGGCTGCCGGCCAGACGAGTGAAAGTAACCCTGAGCGAGGATGATAAAACCCTGCAGCGGGCGGGCATACGGACTGGTGGAGAAGTGGTCATACGTCAGGTATTGCCTGACAGACAAGGGCATATAACCCTTTCCATGACCCCCACTTTTAACCCATCCGATTATGGCATGGGGGATGATTTGCGGAACTTGAGTATTATCTGCCGGGAGTGCAAACTGGTTTTGCCCAATGAAGAGGGGATTTTTGATTTTTCCGAGATGAAAGGAAACCGGGTTTGAGCCTCTCCATCAGCGTTGTGACGCCTTCATACAATCAGGCACAATTTATTGAACGAACCATTCAGAGCGTTTTAGATCAGAACGTGCCATCTTTGGAGTACATGGTTGTTGACGGCGCCAGCACGGATGACACCCTGAACATTTTGAAAAAATATGAAAACCGCCTGCGCTGGGTTTCAGAAAAAGACAGGGGTCAGACCGAAGCGGTCAATAAAGGGATACAATGGACCAACGGAGATATCATTGGGTGGCTTAATTCGGATGATATCTACTATCCAGGGACATTATCGGCTGTCATGCGTCTTTTTGAAGAATTTCCACAGGTGAACGTTGTGTATGGAGAGGCCGATCATATCGATGAAAGCGATCAACTCATCGAAGCCTATTACACCGAGGATTGGAATTATGAGCGGCTGAAAGAGGTATGTTTCCTTTGTCAGCCGGCGGTTTTTTTCAGGAGAAACCTCCTGGAACAGGTGGGTTTGCTGGATACAAATTTGAAATACTGCATGGACTATGAGTATTGGCTGCGGCTGGGCGCTAAAGTGCCGTTTGTCAGGATAGAAAAAAAACTGGCGGGATCAAGAATGTACCGGGAAAATAAAACGTTGGGGGAACGCGTTGCCGTACACAAAGAAATTAACGACATGCTGCGAAAGCAGCTGGGTGCGGTTCCGGACAAATGGATATTCAATTATGCCCATGCCGTTGTGGATAAAAGGCTTCACCGGGGCGCGAAACCGTTAGATGAATTTAAATATGTGATGATGTTGATTGGCGTCAGCAGTGTTGGATTTGTGTATTGGCAGCGAAGGTTGCCGTTTCATTCCGCAAGAACCATGGGCAAATGGGCTGCCGTTGCCTTTTCTAAAGTGATCGGGATTCGCGCCCAATGAGAATCGGGTTCGACATAAGCCAGACCGGGAGCAATAAAGCCGGGTGTGGATATTTTGCCGATTCCCTGATCCTTGCTTTGAGCGATTTGGATACCGAAAATGAATATATTTTGTACCCCCATTTCGGCACGACCTTCTGGGATCCGAATGCGGAGAGAAATACCCGAAAGATCAACAGACCCAATATATCGAGAAAACGCATGGGGAGGGATTTTGAAAGCGCGTTTTCTTTTTGGGAAAATCTTCCCGCCGATGCTGAAGAGAGATTGGGCAATCCTGACGTCATTCACGCCAACAACTATTCCTGCCCCAGCGGATTTAAAAAGGCACGCGTCGTATATGCCCTGTACGACCTCAGTTTTTTTGATTACCCTGATCTAACCACTGAAGAAAACAGAAGTAAATGTTTTGGGGGCGTTTTTAGCGCGGCTGTTTCCGCTGATTTTATTCTTTCAATATCTGAATATTCATTAACTCGCTTTCTTGAAACATACCCACACTACCCCAAAGAACGGACCGGCGTGGCGCATCTGGGTTCCCGTTTCTTTTCAGCGGGCCCAAACGGCATTATTGGGAAATCCGTTGGCCGACTGGCGCCCGATAAATTCTGGCTGAGTGTCTGTACCCTGGAACCTCGAAAAAACCTGCGCAGGCTTCTTCGCGCATTTCGCGAATATTTAAAAAGTTCAGAAATCTCATACCCATTGGTCTTGGCAGGGGGGGAAGGCTGGATGGAAGGCGAGCTTGATACCTTTATCGAACAATTGGATTTGAGTGGCTATGTACTCCTTCCCGGTTATGTCTCAGATGAAAAACTTTGCTGGCTTTATAAAAACTGTTTTGCGTTTGTATACCCTTCCCTTTATGAGGGCTTCGGCCTGCCGGTTCTGGAAGCCATGGGATTCGGGGCAGCCGTCATCACATCCGACACCACGAGTTTACCTGAGGTGGCGGGAGACGCCGTCCACTATGTGGATCCATTGAAGGAGGATGACACTACAAGGGCCTTCCTTAAATTGGGCGTGAACGAGGCTTACCGCCAAATACTCCGGAAGAAAGCCATCACCCGGGCCAAACGGTTTTCCTGGGAGAAGAGTGCGCAAAAAGTCCTTTCTTTTTATAAACAGGTCATTGCCATGCCGAAATTTGCGCCATGAGGGAGAAAAAAATGATTCATGAAGGAAAAAAAATACCGGGTGATGCTATGGAGCGCGTATCCTGTATGATTCCATTGGTTTCAGGGGATCAAGACGTCCTGGTGCTCTACCTGTTTGGGAGCGGGGCTCAAAATCGTCTCCAACCGCTGAGCGACCTTGATTTTGGCATCCTGTTGTCGAGACGGCTTAACAGGAAACGGCGATTTGAAAAGCAGATTGAATTGATCGGGAAATTCAATGACTTTTTTGGGGCGGATGAAATTGATCTTGTAATTTTAAATGATGCTCCCCCACGATTTTCTTTCAGTATCCTTAAACATGGAAAACTTCTGTTTCTCAGAGACAAAAAAGCGATGATTGATTTCCGTGAGCAGGTATCAAATGACTATCTGGATTTTAAATATTTCAGGGAAGATTTCGATCGTGCTTTTATGGAGGGTATAGGCTATCATGGACGAGCGCATTAAGGAGCACTTGAAGCATCTCAATAAATATTACCTGCTTTTGCTGGAGGCGCAGAAAGTTCCCCATGATGTGTTTATTAATGATCCCATATGCCGGGGGAGTTCAGAACGTTTCTTGCAATTGGCCATCGAAAGCTGCCTGAACATCGGAAACCGTCTCATTTCGCTCTATCAATTTCAGCGGTCCATAAGCGCCCCTGAAACCTATGCGGACATTTTCAGAGAAATGCAGAAACTCGGCGTGGTGGATCAGGAATTTGAATCATCTTTGATAAAAATGGCCGGATTTCATAACCGGTTGGTTCATTTGTATTGGGAAATCGATACAGAGGTGATCTACGGGTTCATTCATGAAAATCTGGAGGATTTCAAGAAATTCGAGCAGCTGGTTGTGCAATTTCTCAACGAAAACAGGATGGAAAATAACCTATCGAAATAGAGGGCATTATCCTCTGAACGTATCAGCGGAGCCTAAAATG
>JAGHDR010000077.1 GCA_021159825.1 Deltaproteobacteria bacterium
CTTCGTAGCAGTCTTCGGCTTCACCGATCCATTTTTTGGGTCTTGCGCGGGTGTAAACGCGAATGCCGGTGACTTCAACGAGGAATTTTTGAGAATCTTCCTTTGCTTCGTCCTGAGCATCATCCAGCAGGTCCAGTGCTCGTTTGAGTTCCACCGACTTGTGCTCCCTGTCTGTTTCGGCCTTTGTGCGGCAGGCAGCGGCAAGGGATCGACCCGCCAGAGCGGGAGGATAATCCGGTTCCAGTTTCAGGGCTCGCTGGAAACGGGCATCCGCCTCGTTTATGTTTCCCTTGTCAATCATTTCCATTCCCATGAGGTAATGGTGTGCCGGGTTGTCTTCATCCGAGATGGGGGCCAGTTTCTGGGTGGCACAACCGCTCACCAGCCAGACAAAACTCAAGAAAAACACCAGTAAAAAATATCTACGCATTGCTTTACCTCCCTTACATTAAAAAAATTGTCAAAAGATCTCGCTTATTGCTTTTTCAGTTTTTCCTCCATTTCAACGAACGTTTCGAGATAGTCTACATATTCACTAACCTGGAATTTTTGGGCAGTGGCATACCCCACAATTGCAGCATAGTTAACAGGCAGGGTAACCAGGCGTTTTCCCAATAAGGCCAGGCGCTTTTTTGCATTGGAGCCGGAAATAATCCCTTGTGTTACCAGGTAGGCAACGCTGTTTTCCAACTGCGTTTGGTTGAAATTTGAGACGGCAGTTGTATCATCCACCATTTTGACGGTCAGCGCAATCATTGCGGCTGCAATCTGTTCGAAACCATCGTTAGTGAATTCCGCAATTTGCAACAGCCGTTTCGCGGTTCTGATTTTTTCGGGGGTGATCTCTACGGTCGACATCGCCTGATCATAAAGTTTGTTTTGTGATGCTATCAGGGTGTCAACCTTTTCTTCCAGATTTTCTTCCTGTTTTTCAGCCGCCAGCCTTTCATCCGTTGGAAGATCCTTTTCTTTTAATTTTTCCTGAGTTGATTTCAGGTCGCTTTGCGCCAATTCCAACTCAGAATCCACACTTTCGGCTTTGTCACGGATATGATCGGGGAAGAGCGTATAAAAGACTTTCTTAAAAGAACTCCCGGCCCCTGCTCTTTCGCCCAGGGTCATTCCCTCTACGACTCGCAGGCAGTCGAGGTTGATTCTCAGTTCTTCCCAGGTTTTAAGCCCGTCCTGAGCGAAAAGATATTTATAAAGCATTTCTTCGGTTGGTTTGCTAAAAAAAGGGCAATCACGTCGTTTAAGAATTTGCCCGCATATGCGAGACCCCGGTTGGAGATTTTCAAACCGCTGACTGTAGAACCGGCATTTGCAGCCAAGGGGATAATAGCTGATCACCCATTTCGCATGTTCATACCTTCTCCCCATCTCCTTTGCGGCCTCCACCATGAGCATGTCCCTGGCCGCAATTATGCCGCCTGCAAGCAGTGCCTGAATTCCGCCTCGTCCGGAAGTTAAGAGGTTGATATAGAGACCCACCTTATACGTTTTGTAAAAGGAAAAATCATCACTCAAAAGCTTGGCCAAACAAGCGTCGTACGTCTTTCGAGCCTCTTTCTCCCTTTCCAGAGGTGTTTGAGAATAGTCATTCAACAGCACGGGCCACGAATCATCCAAAGAGATGGGCATCCTGTCAAGAATTATCTGATTAAGTTTAGTGAAGGCGGCCAGTTGGTCCAAAAAAACCAGATCCATCTCAATTTCCATGACCGGATTGGTGTTTTTTGACAACTCAAGCCCGGTGGCCCTTTCTATTGCCTTCATGTACCCTGACATAAGAAACAGGACAAGCAGTAAGCAGATGAAGTTTTTCATTTAAGGTGACTCCCAGATCAGATAATTCTCATTAGAATTCCAGCGCGTAGAAAACGGAGAGTATCTTTTTCGCTAATAGGACTTGGGAGGATTAATAAGTTCCTCCATTTCCTCTTTGATTTTCGCCCCGGACTCGGTGGCAATTATGTCTATATCTACCTCGTAGGTCACTTCCTTGCTGGCCTTTTGCATATCTGCGTCTCCCGGATTCATCATTGCCGCTCGGTGATAATGTTCTTTCGCTTTTTGGAGATAAACGGTCCGGTCGTTTGATTTATATGCTCCATTCCAGGCCATACACTCAACGGCTACGCCGGCGTTATAGAGAAGCTCGGCATCTTTACAATTTGGGTTGTTCACCGCCGACACAATTGCTTCATAGGCGCCACGGCAATTGCCAGCATCAATCATCAGAGCCGCTTTGTCAACCAAATCCCCTCCGGTTTTAACCGGGCGCAGCACATTGCTTTTCACCGGAACAAACTGTCGGATAGCACGTCTTACAGCCTGTTTGATCATTGTTTCTTTTATCTTTTGATCCGACTGTAAATTGTCGGATTTATATGCGGCTGTCTCATAGTGTTTGGTTATTGAAATGGGATCAGTTGTGGCACAATCTATTATTCCCGCTTGTCTGATATTAATATTCACGGAAAACGTGCCCTCCTTGCTGATGCGATACTGGGTTTTCTTAGTGGTCACTTCCAAATTAAGCACATCAATGCTGAGGTTTGGATATTCAGCATCATCAATTCCAAATGAATTTATTATACGAGATTCATTCAATACTGCTCTGGCATATTGTGCGATCATTTTCTTTTCCCATTTGTTCACTCTACCTTTTATGGTTTCCGGACCAACGTACATAAAGTGGACGCCCTCATTTGCAGCTGTTGAACAGTTCAAAGAGGCTGTTTCCGCATTGGGCCTGTAAACTTTCACCAAAGCCCCTTTTTTGGAAGTAGTAAGACAAGACGTAAAAAGCAGAGAAGAAAATCCTAGCAGTGCTATAAACGCATATCGTTTCATTATTAATATCCCCCTGTCGCTTCCCCGCCAAATGTAATTCGGCTCCCGACGAATTCTCCTGCTTTTAAGGGCAGTCCGGCTTTCCGGATTTCTTTCCGTACGATCTTCCTGACGGAGGAAGGATCCGCTTCGCCAATCACCTCGAATTCGATATATTTTCCCGTTTGGCGGGCCACGCGGATTCTCCAGCCCAGTTCATCCAGAATGTCTTCCATTCTGTTCTGGTTTTTCAAGGAGATATTTCTGAAAATAAGGGTTATATACTTGGGACCACTAAACCGTTTGACGATTTTCTTAACCAGCCTTTCCACGGCCCGCGGCCCTATTTTGATGGCCGTCCTTGAAATGCCGTCTTGAATGGCGTAATCACCGCCTCTGCTAATGGTCTTGTCCCGGTCCTGGACATTTGCGAACAGCGCGCCGGTGCTGGTATCAAAGGCCTTTAATGTCAGAGTGCACATGAGGAGATAAAACCCGTCCGATGTGGGTCTTTTGGCGCCATCCAGACTGACGACTACGGCGCAATCGCCTGTTTCCTGTCGGGCGATTTCAATGGCGGTCGCTTCATCCACCACCATTTCAGCGCTTTTACCTTTTATCCGTTTAATCTGATCAGGCAGAAAAACCCTGAATCCGTGGGCTGCCAGTTTATCCTGGATCAGTCCCATGATGGTTTGAACCCCTTTGGAATTGTAAGGCAGATCAAAACCGGTCTGGGGTTTATAAACTACAACAACTTTTCGATCGTCAAATTTGGTTTGCTGAAAGATCTGCTGCTGCTTGGGGTCGTTCAAAAAATCATCTACGGCGCCTTTCAATTTATAGTCATCCACAGTGACGGCCATTTTCACTTTATAGACGTCCGTGACAGGGTCTTTTCCTTCCGCCAACACGTTGTAGTTTTTGACGTATCCGGCGCTGGCCGAAGCAAGCCGGTCCCAGATCAGTTTTCCATCGGTTACCTGGGTGTCTGATTTGACCAGGGTTCCCAGAGCCTGCTCAACGGCAACCCGGATTCCGTTGTTGATGGCTTCTTGACGGGTTCTTCCTTCGCCAACGCTGGTGGTTTCAATGGCCCAGCTTGTTGTTACCATCGACAAAAACACCAGCCATGTTGCGCATAAAAAAAGTTGTCCCTTCCTCCCTTTTGTGTTCATCGTTTTTCTCCTTTCAAAAAATTTTGTTTATCATGGAATATTTTGTAGCGTTGGGTTTTCAACAACGTACTACACTTAAATTTACTTGAGGATTTTACAAAAATCCTTGTAAACAAATCCTTTCAGACCACCATACTCTATTTGGTAAAAACTGCCAACGTCTTTGAAGTGTGTCACCCGTGCGCCGGGTGGCAACGTCCCCGTGATTCGAGCCGTGACGTTGGGTTTTTCAAGTACATCCACCTGCCCATTCTCCCATATTTTCATAACCGGCGTTGTAGATGCTTCAATATCCTCGGGATGGCGACCTTGGCCCGGTCCATTTTCTTCAGGAGGCGTATCTTTTATCACTGTCGTGATCGGCTCCCATGTCGGTTCTGTTTTTTTCGGCGGATTTTCCGAAGAGCCACCTCTTATCGGGGCTGGGCGTGGTTCCCCTA
>JAGHDR010000197.1 GCA_021159825.1 Deltaproteobacteria bacterium
TTGTTGGGCTCTTTGCCGAAGATTTCAGCAACTTTAGCCTGAACCTTGGGCATTCGTGTCATACCGCCCACCAGGATAACATCATTAATATCGCCGGCGGAAAGTCCTGCATCTTTCATGGCCATCCGACAGGGCGCCACCACTTTTTCAATGAGCTCGTCCACCAACCCTTCCAGCTTGGCGCGGGTCAGTTTGATATTCAGGTGCTTGGGGCCACTCGCATCAGCCGTGATGAAGGGAAGGTTGACATCGGTTTCCATGGCGCCGGAGAGTTCTGTCTTGGCCTTTTCAGCGCCTTCTTTCAATCGCTGAAGGGCCATTTTGTCGTTTCGCAGATCAATGCCCTGATCCTTTTTAAACTCATCGGCCAGATACTCAATAATTCTCAAATCAAAATCTTCACCGCCCAGATGGGTATCGCCATTGGTGGATTTTACTTCGAAGACCCCTTCCCCGATTTCCAGAACGGAGATGTCGAAGGTACCGCCGCCCAGATCAAAAACCGCAATTTTTCGATCGCCCTTTTTGTCCATGCCAAAGGCCAGAGAGGCCGCAGTGGGCTCATTGATGATCCGCTCAACATTCAGGCCCGCGATCCGTCCGGCGTCTTTTGTGGCCTGTCGCTGGCTGTCGTTAAAATAGGCGGGTACGGTAATGACCGCGTCGGTCACTGTTTCCCCTAAATAATCTTCTGCGGTTTCTTTCATTTTTTTGAGGATGATGGCGGATATCTCAGCGGGACTGTAGTCTTTTCCCCGAATGCTCAAATGGGCATCACCGTTGGACGCCTTGCTGATGGTGTAGGGGAGGACTTTGATGTCCTTGGTAACCTCCGGGGAATCAAATTTTCTACCAATCAGTCGTTTAACCGCGAAAACCGTATTTTCCGGGTTGGTGACGGCCTGCCGTTTGGCGGTCTGCCCTACCAATCTCTCTCCACCTTCGGTAAAACCCACAATAGAAGGCGTTGTCCGGCTTCCTTCGGCATTGGCGATCACAACGGGATCTCCGCCTTCCATCACCGCTACGCACGAGTTGGTTGTCCCGAGATCAATTCCTATCGTTTTTCCCATTTACTTGTCTCCTAAGTCTTTTTTTATTTCTTGTTGACAATCACCATTGCCGGCCTGATAAGCCTCTGGTTTAATAAGTATCCTTTTTGGAGCTCTTTGAGCACCGTTCCGGGGGCTGCTCGATCATCCGCCTGTTCAGAAACGGCTTCGTGAAAATTGGGATCAAATGGCGCACCAACCGCTTCCACCTCTTCCACGCCGGCCTTTTCCAAGACGTTCATCAGTCCTTTCAGTGTTAGGTCAACCCCATCACGCAAGGCTTCAAGGGGATTTTCGTCCTTCGAGTGGTCCAAAGCTTTTTCCAGGTTGTCCGCAACGGGCAGCAACTGCTTGGTCAAAGTTTCGTTTCCATATTTGATCAGGTCCTGCTTGTCTTTCTGAAACCGTTTTTTCATGTTTTCCATCTCCGCCTGTGAACGGAGATAGTTATCCATATTTGCATCAGCCGATGCCTGCACTTCCGAGATTTTTTCAATCAACTGATCTGTTGTCATTTCCCGTAAGGGGGTTTCCTCTTCATTTTGAGATTCATCTTCCGGGCTTAAAGCCTCTTCCTCTTCCCCTTCACTCTCTATTTCTTCCACTAAATTCTCAGTTGGTTTTTTTTCATCCACGACATCAATCCTGGCCACATTTCACTCCTGTAAAAACCATAAATGAAACTGTTTCTCATTTTCAACAATGGCGATACGTTAAGCATCGGAAAAAGCTTTGTCAAGTTGAGCTCATTGAACTTTTCCATAGGAAAAAGGGCCTGTTTTTATATGAAAAAAGAGGGAAAATCGACTTGCGGACAAGGTAAAGACCAAGCGTTCCAGTGGATGAAATCGCATTGTGGACTCACCTTCATATATATACTCGTTCCCACGCTCTGCGTGGGAACGTTGTTCGGGCGCTCTGCGTCCCTTCCGTGTAGAGTTAATACGCAAGCAGATTGAGCCTTAATTATTGCGTTTGATAGATATTTAATTCCATGATATATTCCGATTACAGCAAATTTTAGAATGCGAGGTGTTGGTCATGTCATTAACTTCTGAAAAAAACAAAGTATGAGCATGTGGCATTGGATGACAAAGGGGTACCTATCATAGTGGGTACAAACATGAAGGTAATCGAGATTGTCTTGGAAAAAACCGCCTACGGGTGGCGCCCTGAAGAGCTATATTTTCAACACCCCCATCTTACGCTTGGCCAGATATACTCAGCATTATTAGATCGAGCGACTGAATTGGGTCGAGTGCTTTTTACACACGATGACGATCTCCTTGCTGAAGCAACCGAACGACTGAGTTAAGCGGCGGGCGGCTCACTGAAAAACAGTTGTTAAAATCCCTGTACACCGCTGACCCTGAAAGCAGTAAAATGCGCTAAAGCAGCCCGTCCGCTTGAACGCTACTGTCCCGCATATCCTCACTATTACGCCACATTCCTATGAACGGCTCGTCAGAAAGGGCGGATTTTCCCGCATGCCTGACATCAGCGTACCGTGCCTTCAAAAAATCCATGAAATCAACAAGCTGCCGTCGGGCTTCGGGGGGGGCGAAAAATTCATGTGAGATATTTTTCTGCATCATAACATGTTCCTCGTTATTTTAATGTCAATATTAATCTTACCTTAACACAAGAAACGCCGTTCCATTCACAAAATTTGAATAATGCCCTTTTTGCCCCTGAAAAGCGTGATAT
>JAGHDR010000053.1 GCA_021159825.1 Deltaproteobacteria bacterium
ATACAAGTTAGATTTGCGCATAATTCATGGGATTTGAGAGAATGATCGCGCTTCTCGGTTCCGCGTTGTCCCCCATGAGTATGGTAAAAATATGATCTGCTTCTACCGCGTCTTCCACTTTCACCTGAAGAAGCACTCTTTTTTCAGGATCCATGGTGGTGGTCCACAATTGATCGGGGTTCATTTCACCCAAACCCTTGTATCGCTGAATAGCCAATCCTCTTTTGCCTTTTTCCATGAGATCATTGAGAAAGCTGCGGGGATCTTCTATCTTCTTTTTCTCCTGGTTTCCGTTAACCCTGAAGCCGTTGACCTTGAGTTCCCGAAAGTCTTCGGAAAGCAACATCAGCTGGCGAAGATCAGGAGAAGATAGAAATGCCCAGTCAACGTTGAAAGTATGACCACCGTTTTGTGTTTCGGTGACGGTAAATTGGTAATATCCATCGTCTTCAGTTGTTTCGGGTTCGGTCAAATCAAAACCATCATTGTGAAGCCGTTTAACAAGACCCTCAATAAAAACCTCGTCCTTAAATTGTTTTGTGGTGGTCACGCCATTTGAAATAAGGGCTTCCAGAAATTTATGACTGAAGCCTCTTCTGGAAAGTTTCTCCATATTATCAAAAAACTTGACCAGCCTGTTCAGAAGTTTAATGAGTCTTTTTCCGGATGTTTCCTTCCCGTCTGCAAAGATAACCCTTTCATTCTCGGAAATTCGATCCAAAATATAATCGTTAAATTTCTCTTCGTCCTTGATAAACAGATCTTTCCTTTTCCGCGAAACGCGATAAAGGGGCGGCTGCGCCACGTAAAGGTATCCATTTTCAATAAGATCAGGCATCTGCCTGAAAAAAAACGTCAGGAGAAGCGTGCGGATATGGGCGCCGTCCACATCCGCATCGGTCATAATGATAATTTTGTGATAACGCAGGGAATCCAGAGTGTAGTCTTTTTCCCCGATCCCCGTTCCCAGGGCGGCAATCAAGGTTCGTATTTCGTCACTCCCGATCATTTTATCAAACCGTGCTTTTTCCACATTAAGGATTTTACCTTTTAGCGGTAAAATGGCCTGGGTTCTTCGGTTTCGACCCTGTTTTGCGGAACCACCGGCCGATTCTCCCTCCACAATAAAAATTTCACTTCGGGCGGGATCTTTTTCCTGACAATCGGCCAGCTTTCCGGGCAAAGAATGATCCGATAAAATCCCTTTTCTTCGGGCCAGCTCCTTGGCTTTTCGTGCCGCCTCCCTGGCCCTGGCCGCATCAATGACCTTTCCCAGAATGGCCTTTATAATCGCCGGATTCTCTTCAAAAAAAGACCCCAAGCCTTCATTAACCTGATTTTCTACCAACCCTTTAACTTCGCTGTTTCCAAGTTTTGTTTTTGTCTGACCTTCGAATTGCGGCTCCGGCAACTTTACGCTAATAACCGCTGTCAACCCTTCCCTCACATCATCTCCCGAAAGCTTTTCTTTGACGTTTTTTGCCATGGGGGAATTGCTGAGGTACAAATTGATGCTCCGGGTGAGAGCGGATTTAAAGCCTGCCAGGTGGCTCCCCCCCTCCTTTGTATTGATGTTATTGGCAAAGGTGAAGAGATTTTCCTTATAGGAATTATTATACTGAAGGGCGATATCAACCCATACACCGCTTTTTTCTCCTGAAATAACAATGGGTTTTCGATGGAGTAACTCCTTATTTCTGTTGAGATACTCCACAAAAGACTCAATCCCCCCTTCGTATAGAAACTCCTTCTTCTTACCGGTTCGCTCATCTAAAATATTGATCCGCAGCCCTTTTGTTAAAAAAGAAAGCTCACGCATTCTTTTGGCCAATGTCTCAAAATCAAAAATGACCGTTTCAAAAATAATCGGATCTGGAATGAAGTTTATTTTGGTTCCGGTTCTCGCGGTTTCGCCCCTAATTTCAAGGCCTGTTTTGGATTCCCCCTGTTCGTAGCGTTGATAGTAAATTTTTCCATCCCGGTATACTTCAACCTCGAGATAACTTGAAAGTGCATTCACCACGGAGACGCCCACGCCGTGAAGCCCCCCGGATACCCGATATGTTTTGTTATCAAATTTTCCGCCTGCATGAAGTTTGGTCATAACCACTTCCAGAGCCGGCATATTGGCGGATTTGTGCATGTCCACGGGAATGCCGCGTCCGTTGTCCCGAATCACCACGCTGTTGTCCGTCATTATTTTGATATCAATCTGATCGCAATACCCGGCCAGTGCCTCATCAATACTGTTGTCCACCACTTCGTAAACCAGATGATGGAGACCTTCAAAAGAGGTGTTTCCGATGTACATGGCCGGTCTTTTTCTAACAGCCGACAGACCTTCTAAAACTTTTATATCTGATGCTTCGTATGTTTGTTCCTGTGTCATATTAAACCCTCATCGGCATAATGAGACCGATAAAACCTTCATCTGCTTCGCCCGTCAGCACGAAAGGTTTCGAGCCGTCCGTAAAATCCAGATGGATGGTTTCACTCTGCATGGATTGGAGCGTATCAATAAAATATTTTGGATTGAAACCCGCCTCGACACGCTCACCGTTGTATTTAATTTCGATTTTTTCCTGGGCCTCGCCCAAATCCGGATTGGTCGAAACGAGATCCATCACATTATTTTCCAGGGTAATTTTAACAGCCCTGTACCGTTCGTTGCTCAAAATAAGCATTTTTCTCATGCCTTCCAGAAGAACCGCTTTGCTGATATCGACAGGATCGCTTTCATTCTTTGACATTACCTCCTTATAATCCGGAAAATTGGTTTCCAAAAGACGCATCACCAAAAAAGCATTTTCCTTTTTGGCCACACAGTTTTTTTCTTTAAAGCCGATTTCAACGGTGTCGCCATCGGACGCCATTTTGTTCAACTCGCTCATCCCTTTCTTAGGGATCATAACCCCGTCACTGAGTTCCAGAGATTCAAGATTTGCAAATGGTTCATCAATAAGAGAAAGCCTGTGTCCATCCGTCGCCACCATTCTCAAGACGTCTTTTTCATCAATCGTAACTTTTTCAGTCATAACCCCGGACAACTTGAAACCGGCTTCTTCCACAGTTACCGCATAAATGGTTTTGTTGATCATGTTCACAAGCGTTTCACCCTTAATGGCAATCATAGAAACGTCTTCGGGTTCCACAAACGCAGGAAATTCTTCAGGGGAAATAGATGCCAGATTAAACCGCGCCACACCATCGGAGAGAAATATCCAGTTGTTTTCCTCTTCCTTGATATGAAACTCTTCTGATTTTGTTTCTTTAAGAATTTCAAATATCTTTCGTCCGGACAGGGTTATGCTGCCTTCCTCAAGAACTTGGGCGTTGATGGTTTCCTGGAAACCCAATTCCAAATCTGTTGCACTGATTCGAACGGTTGAGCCGTCGGCTGTAAACAAAATCGTTGCCAATACAGGCATATTGCTCTTTTTTTCGATAATGCTTTGAACTTTTGAAACGGATTTGAGGAGTTTATCCCGATTAATTCGTATCTCCATTATTTCCTCCGTTGTTGATTTGGTTGTTATTTTTTTAAATATATAAAGATAATCATAAATAATAAAGCGCTGTAAGTTTGTTTGAAAATAAGGCAAACATCCGGTTTTGTAACTTTTTTTTTCTTAATCCTTTGTAAAAGAATGATCGGCAGCTTTCAGGGAAATTCCCAGAGCATCAATCTTTTTGCTTTTTGAACAGGAATTGACAAACAATGGACAGTCCTGAAATTCTATCCAACCGAGCTGTTTGAAAGAAAGCTTCTTAATTTGTTTATATC
>JAGHDR010000334.1 GCA_021159825.1 Deltaproteobacteria bacterium
GCATCTTTCAGCGCTTCATATTCGCCGATACGAAGGGATGTCTTATTGGTCATATCAAAGGCTCGGGCGCCGGTGTTAACCCAGAATTCTTCCACAATAAAGTCCAGGGGATTGAGATAGAGCCCCCCCACCCAGCCAACACTGTCGCGGAGGCTGCCGGCCCCCAGGAAAGGCAAGTTCAGATAGAATCCCGGACCGACACCGTAAAACGCAAACACCTGCCCCAAATCCTCATCCTGCACCGGGTAGTCCAGGGCCTGTTTGGCCACATCCTGAAATCCCAGAAAACCTGCCGACGAATTAACCACAAACCGCACCAGGATCATGCCCACACTTTCGATTTTTCCCTGCAACAAACTACTGACCAGACGAATGGGCATACTCAGATTGGTGAAAAAATTGCGGATGGAAACCCGCAGTACTTCCGGCATCACCGCGCTGTAGCCTTCGCCAACGGGTTTAAAAAACCAGAAATAAGCGGCGTCGTTAAATGCAAAAAAAGCACGATTCATCGGTTCAAGGGGATCGGGGATGAATGGTTCCTCCGACAATTCATCCTCCGGCCACGCTTCCGAATCTTCAGGCTTTTCTGAGGGGTTCTCAGCGCTTGCTTTAGCAACGTCCTCATCCAGGCGGGCCGTTTGAACCAACTCATGACCAGCCATGCTAAGTTGAAGGGATACAGCACTCTCCCCGGAAGCAAATGGCGCAGCCAAGGTTATATCCCGGTGGCCTTGAATTCCCCAGCAAATCAGCCCGAAAACCAGAACAAACCACAAACGTTTGCAAAACCCCATGAATTGCTTCCCCTCAACAACGTACCCCATTTCAATCTTTCTCCGCTACCTTTTTCCTTAATTTTCGTACCAGTTCATCGTAGGAGGAACGTAAAATGATACTGTTAAACTGCTTTCGATAATTATTAACCAGGCTGACCCCCTCAATTGAAATATCATAGACCCGCCATTCCCCGTTTGTTTCTTTTAGCCTGTAACGAACCTCCACCTCTGTTTGGGAATGGGTGAGAATCTTAGTGGTTACGGTTCCATATCTCCCATCAATGGTCTCACCCACGTAAAGCACCTTTTCACCGGAATAATTCCCCACCTTGTCCATGTAGGTCCGATCCAGCAATTTTCCGAAAAGTGCGACAAATTCCTTCTTTTCCGCTTCGGTTCTCTTCCGCCAGTGCCTGGAAAGGGATCTTTGGGTCATGGCCTCCCAGTTAAACCGTTCATCTACCGCCTGTCGGACCAACTGATCCCGCTTATTTTTATTTTCCGGACCCTTTAAGGCCGGATCGCTGACAATGACAAGAATGCGGTCCGTGGTCTCTTTGATGTGGTCCGTGGGGACACCGGCAAAACAGGGTCCGGCAAACATCAGAATCAACAAAACACCGCCGAACAGAGATCGCAGATATGGCCAAATCCGGTGTTTTTCCATTATACAGGCCTCCTGTCCTGGTAATTCCTATAACTTCCCAAATACATAATTTGAGATCAACGCCTCAAAATCAACCGCTGACTGGGTATCTCTGATCTTTCCACCAGGACCGATTACTTCATCAGAGCCACCCGGTGTAATCTCAATAAATTTGTCACCAATAAGCCCACGGGTCTTGATGGAAGCGATGGCATCCTCCTGGATCTCCACATCAGGGGCCAGGTCCATCACCACCCGGGCCTGATAATCATAGAGGCTGACCTGTTTGACCCGCCCGATTTCCACCCCGGCAATCACCACCGATGAATCGGGTTTGATACCACCGCCGTTTGAAAAGACGGCTTCCACCTCATATCCCCGGCTGCCCAGGACCTCCAGGTTTCCCAACCCAATGGAAAGATACCCCAGGCACAAAATCCCTAAAATCATGAACAGGCCCACGCACAATTCAACATCAAATTTCTTCATCCCTTCCCCTTAGGGAACTTCCAAAAAATAATCTACGCATTGTGATAACAGGCACATAGCTCATATGCACCTGCCATCACGCCTTGAAGACGAACAAAAATTCTGCATGATATGCGTATATTATTTTCTTCCAGTTCCCTTATTTGATAATTACCAGCCTTCACAGAACTTACACCTACCCACTCAGAAATGCTTGAATCACCGGATCACGGCTCTCTCTGAAGTCCGCCGGGGTCCCTTCCGCCCGAACCAGCCCTTCATAAAGCAAAACGACCCGATCCACAATGGCAAAAACCTTCGGGATTTCATGGGTAACGATAATGCCTGTAAAAGAGAGCCGCTGGTGGCAGGAATCGATCAGGTTCAGAATCGACTGACCCGTTACCGGATCCAGCCCGGTGGTGGGCTCGTCAAAAAGCATGATTTCAGGATCTTCCACCAACGCCCTGGCAAGAGCTGCCCGCTTTACCATGCCGCCACTGATTTGAGAGGGATAGCGATGCTCCGATCCGGAAAGCCCCACATTTTCCAACTCCATCAAAACCTTTTCCCGAATGGCATTGCGGCTCAATTTACTCTTTTCTTTCAAAGGAAAGGCAACATTTTCAAAAACACTCAAAGAATCAAAAAGCGCCCCCCCCTGAAAAAGGAACCCCAATCGTTCTCGAAGGGCCTGCAGGGCTTCTTGTCCGGCAGCACCTATTTCCAGGCCATCCACCGTTACACGTCCCCGGTCCGGTTTCATAAGCCCTGCAACATGCTTCAGCAGTACACTCTTGCCCCCGCCACTCCCTCCAACCAGGGCAAACACCTCTCCCTTGCCCACTTCAAAAGAAATACCTTTGAGCACATCGTGTCCATCAAAGGACTTTTTCAGATCTTCGATTTTGATCATCAATTGAACCATTAAAACATTATGGACGTCATAAAATAATCCCACACAAGGATCAACACCGAAGAGAGCACCACGGCTTGCGTGGTGGCCGTGCTCACCCCTTCCGAACCGAATCCCGTGTATATTCCCGAATAATAACCTTTGAAGCAACTAACCCAGGCGATAATAACACCAAAACTCATGGATTTATAAACACCTTCCAGAACATCTTTCATATCCACATAATGGGCCATTTCCCAGAAGTAGGTACCGGCGCCGACCCCCAGCAGCTCACCACCGATGAGGTAGCCGCCGAAAATCCCCACCACATCAAAAATCGCAGTGAGTAGGGGCAGGCAAATCACGGCGGCGATCAGATTGGGCACCACCAGATATCGATAGGGATTCAGCCCCATTAACTCCAGAGCATCAATCTGTTCACTGATGCGCATAATCCCGATCTCAGCGGCGATGGCGGAACCTGCCCTCCCTGTGACCATAAGGGCGGCAATGACGGGCCCCAGTTCCTTGATCAGGGCCAGACCCACTATGGGACCTAAAAACGCATCCGAGCCGAACCGGTTTAAGCTGTAAAACCCCTGAAATCCCAGCACCATGCCGGAGAACCCTCCGGTCAGAACAATGAGGAGAATGGATTGAAATCCGATGAATTGGATTTGCTTGAGACATCTGTAGATCTTGAGAGGCGGGACAA
>JAGHDR010000030.1 GCA_021159825.1 Deltaproteobacteria bacterium
CGGCAGGATGGGGGCATGTCGATCCACCTTTTCGTGGCAGAGCCATGATTTGGCCGACGAGATCATCCGGGTGGGGGATTTGGCGCCTTGTTCCCGCGCCAGTATTCCCACAAACCCCGCTTTATTGGCTCTGTCCCATGGCAGGGCCAGGGCATCAACCGGAAACTCGTGCAGCCCTGGCAGATAAAGAAAGGACGGCAGCACCTTGGCCTTTGATGTTTCACCCGAACCCGTGATTTGCGGGATTTCAAAATGGTGAATAATCGGGCTGGATCTTTCCCGGTTCAGCGCGAGATCGATATAAGTGACGGCGGAATTGGTGGTGCCCAGGTCTATTCCGATGATATATTTCATGGGTTATTCCGTCTCTTTTTCTCTGACATTGAATTCCAGTTTGAATTTTTTCTGATCCTCCCGTGACACGCACCAAAGCTCCAGGGTCCCCACCTCCGTGACACGGGATTCAAGGGTTACCGGAACAACAGTGCCGGTTTCACCCTCCAGGCGGGTTTCGAGGGTGGTGATGGGCTCTATTTCCCCTTCCCAGTCCTCCGCGACCGTGCCGATGGCATCATGACGCCGGGTATTGGATCCCAGGAAATCAAATTTAACCGGTTCTCCCACCACCAGTCCGAACTCTTTGTCCGGCAGAGCTGCTTCTGAGCCTTCCTCCATGCCGAATGGCGCCACGCACAGGGCCTTGATCGGCGTGGGAACCCCCGGCACCGCCGGCATGGACGCTTCCACACCGATATAGTAGGTTTTGGCAAGGCCCCCGCGAATGCGGACCCCCCGGCCTTTTCCGGCCAGGCCATAGTAGGCGGCGCCCCGGGCCACGGCCAGATCGAAATCACTGCTTTCAATCTCTCTGGGTGAAGGGCAGCCCGCTTCAGCGGTCCAGGAAGCGAGAGTTTCCAGAATTTTCTTTCTTAACCCTCCGGCTTTCATGACGCCGCCGTTAAAAAGAATGGCGCTGGGGCAGACAAAGGTGCTGTGGGTCGATTCCGGCGCATCCTGCTGGTTCAGAAACTGGGCCAGGTGGTGGGTAATGGCCGGATCCGAGGCATAGGAAAGCCCCATTTCCCGCATTCCGGCGCGACGTTGCTCCTGAGGGCGGGCATTTCGATCGCATGCCGGGAAAAAGCCCTCTTTCAGGACCGACTCAACCTGTATGCGAGTCAGTTCAGTTTTGACGGCGCCGCCGATGAGCCGGCTTCCCCGGCCCAGTATGGTGATGGGGTAGGATTCGGAATCCTCATTTGTAAAAAGGTGTTCTTTGGCTGATCTGCAGCCATAGCTCAGGCCTCGCATCTGGTGTGCATTAAGCTTTGTACCCTTTGCGGCCATGTTGCCGGCCACCGTATAGGCCAGGGTCAGGTCCATGTTGTCTCCGCCCACCAGGAGGTGTTTTCCCACACAAACCCGTTCCAGACTCAATTCCCCATCCGCTTCGGTGACCTCGATGAGGCTCAGATCCGTGGTGCCGCCGCCCACATCCGCTACCATGATCAGATCACCCACCTGAACCATATTTCGCCATTCGCCGCGGTTTCGGTCGATCCAGGCATAAAACGCGGCTTGGGGCTCCTCCAGCAGGGTGGTTTTGGCAAGCCCTGCTATTTCCGCCGCTTCGACGGTGAGATTCCTGGCCACTGCGTCAAATGAAGCGGGTACCGTCAGAAAAATCTCCTGATGTTCCAGGCGCAGCCGGTCGTCGTTCCGGGCAAAGGCATAATTCCAGCTTTTTCGGATATGCGCGAGAATCGCCGCAGACGCTTCAACCGGGGAGAGTTTTTCCCGATCATCGGGGCCTTCCCATGGGAGGATCGGTTTATTTCGGTCCACGCCCGTATGACAGAGCCATGACTTGGCGGAGGCGATCATGCGCAGGGGAATTTCAGCGCCCCGGTCTCGAGCGAAAGCGCCCACCGCCACATCGCTTTGCGGATCCCATGGCAGGGCCAGTCCGCCTTCAGTTACATCATGGGGGCCCGGCAGCAGCAAAAAGGAAGGCAGGGTGCAGCTCTCCCCCAAGGCGCCTGAGGCCACCAATTGGGGGATCTTAAAAATTCGAATGTGGGGTTCCGTCTCTTCGTTTCCCCGGGCTTCAGTATAAGCCACAACACTGTTGGTGGTGCCCAGGTCAATGCCCACTATGTAGGTGGGGTCGGATTTGGTTTCGTGGGTCATCGGTTGCTCGTTATAAAAGTATGATTTTTAGGGGATTTCCACTTCGGCGGGTGCAATAACGGCCGGGTCCGGTGAACCGGAAAGGGTCGGCAGATCGAACTGTCCCACACGCCAGCCGCGGTGTTGCAGGGTGCCTTTAAAGGGCGGTTCTCCGGAGACGTTGCCCGTCAGCTTGATGGCGGAAGCATCAAATCCCTTTTCCACTGCAATCTCTTCATCCTCCTCCCGGTCGATGACCGCCTCGATTTTCAAGTATTTCTTCAATGTCTTTTGGCAGTTTTCCTGAATGCTGCGAACCGCGGCGCCGATTTGAGCATCATCATAATCTTTGAGATTTTCCTCAAGAAAGTCCACCAGGCGGCCCTCTCTCTGAAGCAGGCTCAGCAAATGGAGGGTCCTTCGCTGGTTTTCCCGGTCCAGCGCTTCTTCTTCTTCCAACGTCGGACGGGGCGGCAGGTTTTTCTTCACTTTTTTGGGGGCGGGTGTAACGGATTTGAGGACATCCATCTTTGCCAAAGTCCGACGCGTGGAAGCACGGAGTGTCAGCCAGAGAAGTATGCCGAAAAACACCAGGCTTCCCCCAAGCGCCTGAAGAAAGAGAATTCCGCTGTTTTGCAGCATGGCCCCAAGCGTTTCCGGACTTATCCCTCCCTGAAGGCTCTCATTTAAAATTCCCATCTGCCAGTATCCGAAACCGGCGAGAGCCAGCCCCATTAAGAGGAACCAGATGAATATCCAGAGGGATAGTTGGCTTGAAATTTTTTTGGCTGTTTCCATGTCTGATTACATCCTTTCATTCCGGTAAAAGCCCGAATTGCTGTGAAGGGCCATAACGTACTGGAATTGCGCGATAACTGAGCCTTCACCCAGGTCCGGGGAACGGGGCCGATGCTACTCCAATTCCATCGAGAATGTCAAGGGTGGAAATCTTTTGACATTCTTGATTGATTGTATGAAGCTAAGCAGTAAAATGGGAGGCTCAACATTAAATCGATCATCCTCCATAATATTCTGGAAAACATCCCGGTAAGCCTTCTGGTCACTAAC
>JAGHDR010000075.1 GCA_021159825.1 Deltaproteobacteria bacterium
CCCCGACCCCCACAAAGAGGAGCAACCAGCCGCCTCCCTGGACCAGGGGAAAAAAGAGATTGGCGAAATAGGTGGCAGCACCCGAGTAGCCCATGGCAAGTCCCAAAGAGATGCCCCCTCCGAATATAAACAGAGCCGTCCCCCATTCAAGATTCTTGTGGATATCTTCCCATTTCAGGATTCCAAACAGAACCAGAAGCCCAACGGCCGACATTCCCGTCACGGAATAATGCACTCCGTGCAGGCCTTTTGTCAACCAGGCAATAAATGCCAGGCCGATGATAATGACGGTCGTTTTTTCCATTGCGGTCCAGGGGCCGATTTCTTCGTCAAAATCAGGGAGCTTGAATTTGGGATCGGGTCTGAACACAAAGTAGACAATCAGCACCGCAACGGGCACCGTGAGAATAGCAGCCGGCATGGCGTACTTTATCCAGTCAAAAAAAGTGATTTCTATGCCCGCAAATTCGTGGAGGAAGGCGGCCGAAACCATACACCGGCCACCGCCGATGAGCGTCCCCATGCCCCCACAGGAGCAGGCAAAGGGGAGGGACAGCATCATGAATTTTGCCGTATTGGTATGCGGCTCTATACCGACAGCCCTCATGAGCGGGAGCATGGTGATGATCCCGATGGCGCAGGCGGCGGCATCATGCATAAAGCTGGACGCGATGCCGAGCCCCATGGCGATAATAAAGGTAAACTTGACCACGCTGTTGCCGGCCTTCTTAACAATGAAATACCCCAGCCGCTTGGTCAGCCCTGCCTTATCCAAGGCAATCGCAAAGATCAGACAGCACATGATAAAAATCACCACCGGGTGCATATAGGGCGCCCAGGCCCCTTTCACATCGGTTATGCCCATGAAGACCAGAAAGACGCCGATCATAATGGCCGTAATTTCAAGGGGAATGGGCTCAACGATAAAGAGAAAAATCAGTGTCGCCAATACAGCTAAGAACTTCTTGGCCCTGGGCGAGAGGCCGTTGACATAGTTAACCTCAATCCCGGGTATGTTAAGCGTTTCGGCCGTTTCTTCCAAAAAGGCCGCGGTAGACTCTTTGGCGCCCGGATTTTTCGCTTCAACCACATATCCCTTGGTTTTATCCTTTTCTTCAGAGACCCGGGTGAAGTGCCGGCTGATTTGCTGAAGGAATTCCTGATTTATATCACCGGTTATCTTGAATCTGGTGCCCTCCGGTCTGGGTAATAGCAGAACCACAACCCCGAGCGCAAATGCCAAACAAAGCTGAAACCCCTTTGATTTTAAGAACATCACTCCTCCTTTAACGTTAAATGGGCAATTCATGGGAATATCCTGTTTATCCGGATGTTATTCCAGCCCGTGTCCGGAGAGCGCTTCTCTGACGCGGGCCTCTCTTATCTTTTCTTCCTGGTTCCGTTTTTTTTGGGTGGCTTCCTGAATTTTTGCCATGAGTTGTTCTATCTCACACGGCTTCATCAGGTAATCAAAGGCCCCCAGTTTCATTCCTTCGATGGCCGACTCTATGGTACCGTGCCCGGTCAGCATGACAACCTCCATTAGGGGAAATGATTTCCGGATTTCGCCCAGGGTTTTGATGCCGCCCATCCCGGGCATTTTGACATCCAGAATAACAACATCCGTATTTTGATGTGATTCGAGTATGTTCAGGGCCTCTTCTCCGCTGAAGGCCGTGATAACGGTAAGCGCCCTTTTTTCCAGGCGTTTCTTCATGGTCTCCACAAAGGGGACCTCATCATCTACCAGCATAACCATTGGATTAGGCATCCCTATCCCTCCTTTTTTTCAGGTCAAAATCGTGCGTTTCCCCGTGCTTTCAATCGAGCGCGCTCCAGGGGGAAGTGGAAAGCTTTTCAGCAATTGCCCTGTTTATTTTTTCTTCCTGCTCCAATCTGCGGTCACAAGCGGCCCCTATCTTTTCCAGAAGGGTTGTCATATCAGACGGCTTCATGAGAAAATCGTAGGCTCCGTTTTTCAACCCTTCAATGGCCGTTTCCACGGTTCCGTGTCCGGTCAGCATAATCACTTCCGTTAAGGGTTTCATCTTTTTTATCGCTTTGAGTGTCTCAATGCCGCCGATACCGGGCATTTTGACATCCACGATGGCCACGTCAAAATTGTATTGTCTCAGCTTTTCCAAGGCGTCTTCTCCGGTAAGCGCCGTATCGACATCAAAATCTCGGTTTCTCAGACGCTCGGCCAGGGCCTCCACCAAGTCCTCTTCATCGTCCACCAGCAGTATCCTCTTTTTCATGGGTCTTTATCCTCCTGTGGTAAATTATTGACCGGTGGTCATCAGGACCGCCTTTGCTGTCTCAGTGATCCCCGCGGGAAATCCTATTATATGGAATATTCCCATGAATTCCACGACCCAGGTAAGGCTAAGGGAAATGATCCACAAGACAAAGCCGTATTTCAGAAAATCAATGGGCTTTATCATCCGCTTGCCGGTATCTGGATAAAGGCCCAGTCCGTAAACAATGGCATTGTTCGGAGTCCCCACAATCAGGAAATGGGCAAACGACGTGGAAAAGGCCGTGGCAAGGCCAATGGCCCACGGCTCTCCCGGTACGCCGCTCATGATGCCCATGGGAATGGCAATGGGGCCGAGAAGGGCCGTAGTTCCCGCGTCCGACATAAAGTTGGTCATGAGCCCCGAGAAGAAGCTCATACCGACCCACAACCCCAGACCGCTTCCGAAATTGAGGGCATTAAGCGCCGTGAGAAAGATCTGGGCCAGCCACAGTGCGGCGCCCGATTCCTTGAGGAGCGCCCCGAGGGTAAGCGCGCCGCAATACATAAACCATGCATCCCAGGATATGCCCCCCAGTATCTTTTTCCAATCTGAAATTCGGAACACCACCGGGATAATCAGCGCGAGCAGCGCAGGGCCCCCAAGGCCGAGATCATGCCCGCCGAAGATCCAGAGAACCAGTATCACGATCATCATGCCCAGCGCCACCTTTTCTCCATAGCGCATGGGTCCCATCCTTTGGGTCTCTTCTTTTATGGCCACCAGACCGGGGGTCAGGTCTTTTGTTTTCACCTTTCTGAAAACGAAAAGCATATAAAGGGCCACCGCCAGCCCCAGCACCGGCGCCAGGGGGAGTCCATACATCATCCACCGGCCGAAACTCATGGGAACATTGTAGTCGCCCCAGAAACCCATCATAATGACGTTTCTGCCGCCCGCGGCGGGCGAGCCCACACCGCCGACATTCAATGCAAAACATAAAGAGAGCAACAGGAGCTTTGCCAGTTGCGGATCATGCCGGACCGTTCCGCCCCGGTTGCCGGCTGAGACGGCGCCCATGTATACGGCTGCCATAACGGGCGCCATAAAGGCCGCCATGGCATGGGCCGAGATAAAGGACCCCAGAACGGACATGGAGACGCAAAGTACGATAATGGGCATTGCAAAACCCTTTGTCCAACCCAGAATCCAAGTGGCGAGCCGCTTATGGAGGCCCACGCTGATCACGGTAACCCCCATGCCCAGAACACCCAGGAGAAAGAGCGGCGCGTCGCCCGCAAAAGTCTCTCCGATCATTTTTTTCGGCAGCAGATGGAAGAAATATGCAAAGGTGGGCATGAGTATCCCTACCAGTCCTATGGGGAGGGCTTCAGTGGCAAAGTAGATGACCGCCATGGGAATCATGCCCAACACCAGTTTCAGCTTCCAGGCGGCCTGGTTCATATCGCTTGCCACGTGCCAATCGATCATCTGTTTTCCGAATCCGTGTTCCGTCACCAGATCGATCATGCTCCGGGGTGTGGGGATAACAAAGCCGACAAGGATAAACAACGACGCACCTGCAATAATCCAGAACAACTTGTTGGTGAACAGACCCCCGGCTTTTTTCTTCTCCTCTCCCGTATTACCGGGTGTCATCGCTTTTCCTCCTTAATACCGCACAATTTGATTCGTTCAGATATCAACCTGAACATGTCCGTCAATCGCAAGACACCCACAATATTCTTTTCCCTGGTTACCAACAGAGATTGATGATGCCCGAGAATTAGGGTATGCAAAGCCTCTCCCAGTGTGGCATTCTCATCTACTTTTTCACCTTCGGTGGGGCGATACATGATATCTTTCACCTTTTTGCCGGCGACCCTGTGGCAGAGAAAATCCAGATTGTCCTGCCACAGCCTGGAGCTTTCCATCATAGACTTGATGAGCAAGGGAGACAGCCCGGAAAGGGAGGTGGATCTCATGTCTCCAAATCCTTCGTATTTCGGCTCGAGTGATCTGATCAAATCCCACTGGCTCACTTTCCCCACAATCCTTTTTTCTCCGTCATAAACCAGGATCGCACGGTGCGCATACCGAGTCTTGTCAAAGTCATCCTGAGCCTTTTCGAGGGTGATCACAGCCTCGTAAACACTAAATTCTTCCGGAACGGTTGGATATTCTTCGAGAGGAACCATTATTTCCTTTACGGTCGTTTTTTTCACAGCACCCTCCTCCTTTTTACTTTTTTGGAAATATACGGGGTTATTGGGTTATTGTCTCTTGGTATCAAGCATGAAGCGTGCCATTGAAAATGATTGCGGGATTTCGAATGAAAAAGGCGAAATAGGGCAATATTTCAAGTCGGTAAGTTCGGTTATGGATTTTTGTTCCATGGGTGAGATGGTTGAACTTATAGATCCAGGGTGTCAGGAAATTTTACAGACTGTAAAGTTTCATGTGCGGATGCCGTTCAACGGCCCCCTGATGGACACGCTCGACAAGATGAGAGGGGTCCGCCTAAAACTCCGATATAAGGATTGAAAAAAATCGCATTTTTTTTTGAAAAAACTTTCAACTTATTGATTTCATTTCCTATTCAAATCCCAAGCAGGAAACTTGCCGTAGTGAAGTAAATGAAAAGCCCCGTGATGTCCACGATGGTTGTGAGCGCAGGGCTTGCCACCACGGCTGGATCGAGATTCAGCTTGACCGCTGCCAGAGGGAGCAGGGCGCCGATCAGGGTCGATGTCAGGACCTGAAGCCCTAAAGCCACGCCGACTGCAAGCCCGATAGAAGCGAGAGAATACCCTTCCGGTTTGCTTGAGTTTCCGGCGAAAACGACCACACGCCCGAAGGCAAGCCCTGCCAGCAAAAGGGCCATGGGCAGTCCCACCTTGAATTCCTTCCAGAGCACCCTGAGGATATCCCCGGGGGATATCTCCCTGACGGCAAGGGCGCGGACGACGAGTGTTGCGGATTGACTTCCCGTGTTGCCGCCGGTATCCGCCAGCATGGGCATGAAAGTGGCCAAAATAGCGAATTGGAGCAACAGACCCTCAAAACGCTGCACAATATAGCCGGACACCAGGCCCAGGGCTGAAAGGACCACGAGCCAGATGCAGCGGTTCTTGAAATGCCCCCAGGATGAGGTCCTCATGTAGGCGCCTGTTTCATGGCTCCCGGCGATGGCCATGAACTTTTCCATATCCTCGGTATTCTCCTGGTTGATGATATCGATGGCGTCGTCGTGGGTGATGATTCCCACGAGCACATTGTTGCCGTTGACCACGGGCAGGGCGATCAGGTCGTACTTCGCAATCTTCCGGGCCGCATCCTCCTGGTCGTCGCTGACGAGGGCATAGATAAGATCCCGATGCATGAGATCCTCAATCCGTTTCTCAGGTCTTGAAAGGATAAGGTCCTTGAGGGAGAGGAATCCGATCAGTCTCCTGTCCGGATCCAGCACATAAGAGTAATAGATGGTTTCCTTGTCAGGGGCTTCCCGTCTCAGTTTGGCCAGGGCCTCCTGGACCGATTGGTCTGGAGAAAGGATGGCGTAGTCCGAGGTCATCACCGCGCCGGCCGTTCCCTCGGCATAAGAGAAAAGGCGCCGGATGTCCTCTCGCTCGGCCTGGGCAAGGACGGGCATGAGGGTCTCCTGCTTATCCTCGGGCAGTCGCTTGAGGAGGTCCACACGTTCGTCCGCGGACATGTGGGTCACGATCCGGGCCAGCTCCCGGCGCTTCAGGGATTCGGCCAACTCCACCTGGATGTCCTGGTCCAGGGTCCCGAAAATTTCGGCCCGCATCCGAGGTTCAAGGAGGGTTAAAACATGCCAGATCTCTTGAACGGAAAGCGCTCCCAGAAACCCGGCCACCGAGGCGGGGTGCAAAGAGGCGCAGAATGCCTGAATGGCCTTATCGTCATTTTTTTTAATGCACTCCCGTAACTCGGGAGCAAGGAAGGGATTTTCCATGGCTCACCTCCTGGGGCCGCATCATGGGTGCGGCCCCAGGGTGAACCAGTGCATCCTAAAAGGGGAAAAGGGGGGTGGCGTTCACCGGTTTGGAGACCGCAATTGCACGCTGCGGCTGAACTGAGTTTTCTTTTTCCGGGCTGCATGTGTGCATCAATTGCTGAGCACACGGGCCATCATCATCGTCCATTTGTGTGTTCCTATAATACCCACTTATGATATGCTGCGGCATCCTCTCGAAAATCTCCTCCGCAACATAGACTTCTACAACTGTTCTCCCAATTTCGCTTCCACCCACTACCCCTTTTCATTTCGGTTGTCAATCTCAAAAGCGGCATATTTTTTTGGGCATTTAGCTGATGATTCACGCCAATCGCTGGTAGCTTCGGCCTTCCATTTACCCGAACGACCATTTGTCGGGTAATCCCGCTGTAAGCAAACACGACGCTTCTTCCGCTTCGATCCGCTTGTAAACCATATGGACAGAGCAATTTGGTGCATATTAGAGGAGTAGACTGATGCCTGTATCGCTCCACCCGGGGAAGAAAGGTCCGGCGGATTTTCTGAACCTGAAGACGCTGTTCGCGGCTTAGATTCGGAATCAGGTCCAGGTACCCTTTGACGGTCTTTCCCTTCTCACGGTTTTGCTTCAGCCTTAGTCCCGGTGTAATTCATTTGACAATACTTAACGATCATCATAAACTGTTGGCCGAAAATGATGTTCGTCCTCCATAAGGTTTTGGGTTATGACAAAGCAGCATGATAAACAAAAACCAAATAACTACTATCGTCTACTGACCAGAAATATGCTGCTGACCATTATTATTGTTTCGGTCATGCCCATGATCCTGATCAGCGGCCTTATCCTTTACCAGTTCGAAAATTCCTACCAGGAAAAAGTGCATGCCCATCTCAAGGAACTGGTACTCAAACATAAGCAGAATATAGACACGTTCTTGCGGGAAAAACTGGACAACATCCGTTTTCTTGGGATTTCCTTCTCTTTTGACGAGTTGAAGGATGAAGATTTTCTAAGGGATCGACTGGCAGGTCTGCAACAGGTTTACGGACGCGTTTTTGTTGATCTTGGCGTTGTGAATTCCGAAGGAATTCAAGTGGCCTATGCCGGCCCGTTTAAATTGGGGAGGGCTGTTTATTCCGATGCGAGCTGGTTTTCAACGGCCTTGCAGCGCGACTATTTCAAGAGCGATGTTTTCCTGGGGCTGCGAGGCCTGCCCCATTTTATTATTGCCGTCAGAGAGAACTGGAAGGGTGAGAAGTGGATTCTTCGCGCTACCATCGATTTTGTAGCCTTTAATAACCTGGTGGAAAACATCCGTATCGGACAGACGGGTTTTGCTTTCATCCTCAACAGGAAAGCGGAGTTTCAGACCAAGCCGCTCCTTGAACTGGTTCCGGACAGGGAACCTTATATGGGTTTTCTGCGCGACAGCCGGAATTTTAAGGATGGGGTTCGGATCGTAGAGCAGGATAACTCGACCGGACATAAAATCATTTATGTGGCTGCCGTCTTAAAGCATGGAGACTGGCTCCTTGTTTATCAGCAAAAGGCCTCGGACGCCTTTTCGGATCTCGGGACTACAATCAGAATAACCCTTGCTCTCATCCTCATGGGTACGATTTGTATCGTGACCACGGCATTTGTGCTATCCAGGAAAATGGTGGCCCGCGTGGCAAAGGCAGACAGGGAAAACGAATTGATGAATGATCAGATCGTCGAAACGGGAAAGCTCGCTTCCCTTGGTGAGATGGCGACCGGAATTGCCCATGAAATCAATAACCCGGTGGCCATCATGGTGGAAGAAGCGGGATGGATAGAGGATTTGATGGAGGAAGAGGAATTTCAGAAGGGGGAAAACCTGGCGGAGTTTGAACGTGCTTTGAAACAGATCAAGACCCAGGGCAGACGCTGCAAAGACATTACCCATAAACTGCTGAGTTTTGCCAGGAAAACAGATTCACGGATTCAGGATGTTTCCGTTAATGCCCTTTTAGAAGAACTGATCATGCTCTCCGAACAAAGGGCAAAATACAGCAATGTGACGATCCATGCGGCGCTTCAGGAAAACCTTCCCACCGTGAGGGTTTCGGAAAGCGAACTTCAGCAGGTTTTTCTCAACCTGATCAACAACGCCCTTGACGCCATGGAGAAAATCGGTGGAAACCTGCGAATATCGACGCAGATGGAAGAGAGCCATATCATCATAGGGGATCACATCCTCATCGAGGTAGCCGACGACGGGCCGGGCATTCCCACTGTGAATCTTGCAAAGATTTTTGATCCGTTCTTTACCACAAAGCCCGTGGGAAAAGGCACCGGCCTGGGGCTATCCATCTGCTATGGGATTATTAAGAAAATGGGCGGCAATATTGAAGCACGAAGCGTCATTGATGGGGGGACCACCTTTACGGTGAAGCTGCCCCTGCCGAAATCAGAAGAGGGAAATGCCTGAAATTTGGTGTTTGGGATTTTTACGGAAATGATGAAAATTTCTATCATATAAGGAGAGAAACTCATGTCTATGGCGAATGTACTTCTGGTGGATGACGAGGTTCCTTTCGTGGAAGCCATGTCCAGGCGCTTGAAAAAGAGGGATATCAGTATCGTGACTTCTTTCAGCGGATCTGAGGCCCTGGACGTGCTCGAAAAGGACCGGAACGTGGAAGTGGCTATCCTTGATGTGAAAATGCCCGGCATGGATGGCATCGAGACACTCGGCGAAATCCGGAAAAGGTTCCCCCTGGTGGAAGTCATCATGCTGACCGGTCATGCCACGGTTGAGACCGGCATAGAAGGGATGAAGCTCGGCGCTTTTGATTATCTCATGAAGCCGTGCGATATGGACGTGCTCATGGAAAAGCTGAAGGAAGCCGTTGCCAAAAAAAGAAGACATGAAGAAAAAATCATCGAGGCGCGGATGAAAGACATTACCACCCGCCGTGCGTAGACAGGGGCAGGATTATGCCGGATATGAAAGGCGTTCATTCAGATGACATCAGGCTTCTTCTCGTTGATGATGAGGTGGGTTTTGCGGAGGTTATTGCCAAGCGATTGAGAAAAAGAGGGATGGTGGTCCAAGCTGTTTTTACAGGAACCGATGCCGTCCGGGCAATCCGGAAACAAGACTTCGATGTGGCGATCCTTGATTTGAAAATGGAAGACATGGACGGGATAGAGGTCCTCAAGATTTTCAAAAGGGCCTATCCCGAGATGGCAGTGATCATGCTTACGGGCCATGGGTCCGAGACTGCCGCGAAAGAGGGCCTGGAGTATGGGGCTTTCGATTATCTGACCAAACCGTGCGACCTGGAAGACCTTGTGGAAAAAATCAACCAGGCCGTTCAGGCCTCTTAGAATTTAAAGACAAAATCGAACTGGAACCGATTTTCATGCTTCCTGTAGCGGTCACTGTTCCAAAGCGGGTTCCCTTCGGCCGCTGTCTTCCAGTCACTGACCGGATCCGTATAGAAAAAGACGGCTCGCAGCTGCGTGTTGCCAAACGGCCAGTAATGCAGGGCCACTTTGTGACCTTTTCGGTTGGCGCCGTAAAAATCCTGGTCGTTCAGGCAGCCCAAAACGGCATTTTGCTCTATGTAGGCATATTTGTAGAAGAAAGCGTAGTCGCCTTTTTTCCCCTCATTGCCGATTTTAAACGAAACATTATAGGCCTTGTTTTCGTCGCTGAGCACATCGTCCGCCGCGTTATAAATATAGTCGAGATATACGGTTACGGGATAGGGCCCCAGCTCGAATCCGATCTTGGAATAAGCTTCCCAAAGCTTGTAACCATATTCATAATCTGCATTCCCGGTTACCGGGTCTGTCACAAATGAATTTCCGCCACCCTTGTTGTAGGACCCATCATGCATCCATTTGGTACCGTTAAGATTGCTCCAGCTATAATAACTTCCCGCAAAGTCCCATTTGACCGGGCCCACATGCCATATAAAGCCGGCCTGATTAAGATAGAGCATGGCATCGGGAGTCCGGTTGTTTTCATTGACCACCATCTGGCCCAGGTAAATAAAGGGCTGAAAGACTTTTGACCCCTGATACCGGTAATATTCAAACGCACCATCAGGGTTCACGTCCGGGTCCCACATGATGTCAGTGTTATAAAAATTCTTTTTGAATTTGCCGGCGCCCACCCCCAATCCCTTAAACCAGTTCGGCTTGTATTCCGCATAGGCCCTGGCCAGGAAGATCCCCTTGTCGTTGAAGTCCTCCCCAAAGGTCACATTGGTGGTGGTGGCTTCCTGGTTGGCGGCCATGTTGGTGGTGATCATGAAATGGGTCTTGATCTCGTCCGTTATGGGGGCGTCAAGGTAGAGCCTGGCCCTGATTCGGCCCCTGTCGCGGGCATCCTGTTTCCCGGGGGTCCCGTTTTTGTTCAACATCTTCCGGTCCCAGAGCCTCTCATAGCGGAGCCTCAAGTCGCCGCTGAGCTTGATCTTCCGGGTCCATTTCGGCAGGCTGTCGCGCCGGAACTTCTCCGCTTCCGCTGTTTCAGCCTTGACCGCCTTTTTGATCTCTTCTTTTTGAACCGCCTGTCCCTTTTCAATCGACTTCTTTTGACTTTCCAGCTCCTGCTTTAACCTCTCAATCTCGTTTTGCTGTTGCTGAATGGTTGCACTCAGATCGTTGAGCCGTTTAAGAAACGCATCGTTGCTCACTGCGCCTGACACAGGTTGACTGCAACATAAGAGTAGCGTCCCAACCCACAATAATACCCTCAATGGTAGCCATTTTATCCTCATAAAATTTTTCCCCTTTCCATTTTAAAACTTTGTTTTCAACACCGAATGCCATTTTTTTGATTATCACATAAACTCCCTCATCTGAACAATTATGGGCACAAGGGACCAGAAAAACAGCATCACGATAAAGATGGAAACGGCAACAATTAAGATCGCTTGCATCCACTTGAAACCGCATCCCTTGACCAGCCCGATGATAATGAGTATCCATTTCCACGGTTCGGTGAGCCAGATAAAGAGCGGTATCCAGGATGCTAAAAGCGTAACGCTGGTGGCATAGGCATACACCGAGAATAGTTTTGGAAAGCTTACCCGTTTCCCCATGCTCATGGTGATGACCATGAAAGTGATGCCGGCCGTCACAAAAGGCATGGCAACCGCATTCACCCATAATATTCCGCTCATGAGAACCTGATTCTCGCTGAGGGTGGTCAAGCTGGCGCCGGCAAAGAAGAGACCGGATATAATCAGGCAGCCGAGTGGTTGTCGGAAACCGGTTTCATCGGGCAGTTCGCCAAAAAACCGGCTCGGCGAACTCAACATTTTCGTCAACGCCTGGAAATAGAACCCAAACGTAAACCTATCGGTATTTTCTATTGTCATACATCTTTCCATTGGGTCCTCAACTTCCCTCAACCGGTCAAAAATCCAAACTTTGTCAAAATGCCCCAGAAAAGCATGATCAGGGTCATAATGAAAAACAAGGTCCGTTCCGTTCTCTTGGTAAAATAGGTGACACCCTTTGAGTTAAAAAATGCCTTCTTTCTGTTTTTATCGTCTTTGGGTTCCTGCATGTCTTAAATTTCCCTCCGACATCCGATGTCAAACCTCCGTCCTCAAAACCCCGGCAACCCGCCAAACCCCCTGGCGCTCCAATATATGGCCGTGAGCAGAACAATCAGGATGTTGGCAAAAAACCACATGGGTATGCCGACCCTGAGATAATCCTTGGGCTCAAGGTATCCGCTCGCATAAACAATGGCATTCGGCGGCGTCCCGATGATCAGGCAATAGGCAAAAGATGAAGCAATTGCCGTCCCCATGGCCATGAATGGCAGGAAGGTTGATCCCGGGTGGACAAGACCCGCCATGTTGAGGGCGATGGGGCCTACGGCTGCGGCTGCGGGACCGTCAGCCATGAGATTGGTCAGGATGGCTGTAAGACCGTTTGATGTAGCCATAAGGGGGATACCCGAATTCATCCCAAGCGGAGCAAGGCCGTCAACCACGGATCTTGCCAACCAGTAAGCCGCTCCCGTATTGTCCAATGTGCGGCCGAATATAATGGCGCCGGCATAAAGCCAGACCACGCCCCAGTCCACCCTTTCCTGGTAATCCCGCCAGTTCACCACGCCCGCGAGGAGATAGGCGACGGCGCCCGCAACGGCGATGACGCCGATGCCGAGACGGACCGGATAGATGCCCATGTTGTAAAAAACCTTTTCCGTAAACCACCCGTACACCATCACAATGAAAATAATCAGCGCCCATATCTGCTTGCTGTTCCATTTGCCCATCTTGTCTATTTCGTTCCTCAAGTGTTTCATGGCAGGGGCAAGGGATGTGATCCGGGGTTTGAACCGCCAGTTTACCACAACCCATGTAACCGGTATCATGACCAAAATGAACGGAAAACAATAGGTGACCCACTGGAAGTAGCCGATATCAAAACCGAACATATCATTTAAGTAGGTCATCATAATCACGTTCCTGGCGCCGCCCGAGGGCGCCCCCGGACCGCCGATGTTACAGGCCATGGCAATGGCGATCATGAGCATCTTGGCCAGTTCCTTGTCTTCGGGCACCTCGTCGGTAAGGCTGTTCTGATACAGGAGCATCCCGATGGGGAGGAACATGGCGGCTAAGGCATGGTCGGATATAAAAGCAGCCAGGGGAGTGATAATAATAAAAAAGATAAGGGTAACCCATTTTACGCTGGGAACTGCCAATTTTTTAAACATCATGAGACACATCCGCTTGTCCACCCCGGTCTTCACAAAGGCAGCCGCAAACATAAGGCTCCCCATGATAAACCAGCAGGCATCGGACCAGTAGAGCATGGCCACATATTTTCGGGTAACCACGCCGGTGAATACGAGGATAAGCCCGATACAAAAAGCCACGCCCGGCAGGGGGATGCACTCCGTCATAAAACAAAAGACCACAAAAACCATCATGGCGATGGCCACCTTGATGTGCCAGGCACCCTTGTCCGCCGCTTTCAAGTCCTTTCCGGTCAGGTTCTCATATTTGAGCCCTTTTCTCCTGAGTTCCACGGATTGATTCATCATCTCAAGAAAGGCCTTATCATTGACATTCTCTTCGATGTAGGTCCGGGCTTTTTTGATATTTTCAGAGTCCGCCTGGATCTTGTATTTCTTGCACCACTTAAGATCTCTTTTCAGAAAGCGATCTTTGGAAAGCGCCCCCATTCTCATGTTTCTTTCCATGATCTGGGCGGTAAGGAGTTCCCATTGAGAGGCAATCGAACTCTTTTTGCCAAATAGATCCGTTGTAATAAAATTCACCACAGCGGTGGGTCCTATCTGGATTTCGGTCCCCACGTCCTTCATCCCGTTCGGGGTCGGCAAAATCAGAATTGCAAAGAACAGAACGACTGGAATGAAGAAGAGCTTCCAGTTTACATACTTGTCATAACCGGTGGCTTTCGGTTTTGCTTTAGCCATTTTTTCACCTCGCTCCTTATGATTTAATGAAATCGTTGACCATTCTCGTCACAGCGATCAAGCCTTCAATATAATCCTGGCCATCTCAAAGAATATCTCCTGTTCCCTCACCACGCCGACCACTTTTCCCGCACGGATCACGGCCATCCGCCTTCTCTTTTCAATAAACATCAGGTTGGCGATCTCCATGAGATTCGTGTCTTGATCTATCTTGAGCGGCGCATCAGACATCACGTCTTTGATCTTCCTGCCGACAAGCCCTTTGGCCTGGGTGGTAAAAAGCCCGGACCAGAACATGGGCGAGTATTGCATGCTGTCGGCCGTGGAGGGTTTCGGCGCTGAGAGGTATGCCGGACGTACGGCCTTGATCAGATCGAGGATGCTCAGAATTCCCACCAATTCTCCAGCTTGATCAAAAACCAATATGGAGCGATGCCCGGTCTCCATGATCCGGCTGGTGGAGGCAGCGCTTTCAAAAGATCTCTTCAATCTTTCAATTCCCTCTTTGATGGTGTTGTCGGGATCAATGGTGGTATAGTCCTCGATGGGGATCATGATATCCCGTGCTTTTTTCTCTTCCCTGACGCCATTCCGGGCCGCATCGTAGGCGTCATTTATTTTTGATGACAGGAGATCTATGTCACACGGCTTGTTAAGATAATCAAAGGCCCCGTGTTCCAATGATTCCCTTGCCGACTCGCCCCCGCCATGGCCCGTCAGCATAATAACCCGCGCGTCCGGGGCTATCTTCTTGATCCGGGACAGGGTTTCGTGCCCGTCCATTCCGGGCGTCCGGATATCCAGAATCACCACGTCCTGAGGCGATTTCTTCAGGACCTCAATGGCCTCTTCGCCACTCTCCGCCACCGTTGTTAAAAAACCCCTCCGGGTCAGTATCTTGGATGTTGTGGCACGAAACTGCGCTTCATCGTCTACCATCAAGACCTTGATCTTTTTTGCCATTACTTTTGCCCTCCGGTCTCCCTTAATATTTCCCTCGCGGACTTTCCGATGGTACGGCTCTGGGCCACCCTTATCTTGTCCTCCAGCACCTGCCTTTTTCCGAATGCCTCTTCCGCCTTCTCAATAATATCCTGAACGTCTGTGGGCTTGGTCAGGTAATCCGTCGCACCGGATTTCAGGCCTTCAACCGCTGAGTCAATGGTGCCGTGGCCGGTCAGCATAATGACCTCAACCAGCGGATAATTTCTTTTGATGGCATTCAGGGTCTCAATGCCATCCATCCCCGGCATTTTTACATCCAGGATCACCACATGGACGTTGTGCGTTCTCAATAGATCCAGGGCTTCGGTCCCGCTGCTTGCAGTGAGGACGTCATAACCCTTCCTTGAAAGCAGTTTTTGGGTGGTGGAGAGAAACCTTTCCTCATCATCCACCAGCATCATCTTCATTTTTTCCATTGATTTTTCCTCCCGAACTCTAATCAAGCACAATTTTGGGGACGCAGATTCCCGCAAATACGCGCAGATAATTAAAAATACAAAATCAGAGACAATCTGCGTTCATCAGCGTCCAAATTCTTTTTCCTAATGGTATAGTTGCGTGGTCGGCAGCAGGCAGACCGGATAAACTAATGGATCAGCGCCTGCTTTGCCGCCGGCAGAATCACGTTAAAGGTCGTGCCGACGCCCTTTTCACTGTCGACCTCCATGATACCGCCCATCTTGCTTATAATGCCGTAACACACGGAGAGTCCCAATCCCGTTCCCTTCCCCACCGGCTTGGTGGTAAAAAACGGGCTAAAGATCTTCTTTTTGTCTTCGGGGCTGATCCCGCTCCCATTATCCCTGACGAAAATTTCAACTTTTCCGTCTTCCTTTGCTCTGGCGCCTACGACCAGTTCTCCCCCTTTTGCGCCATGCCTGGATGTAATGGCATCCATGGCATTATTATAGAGATTGAGCAGGACCTGCTGCAGTTGCCCCCGATCCCCGTGAACCGGCGGTGTCTCTTCTGAAACCTCCAGCGTCAGGGCGATCCCCTGGACGGCCGCCTTCTTTTCCACCATAGCGGTTATTTCCGGGATGTATTCCTGAAGCGCGATGTCCTCAACCACCGGTTCGCTCTGCCTGCCGAACTTGAGGATGGACTGCGTAATAGCGCCGCAACGGCTGATCTGGAGGTCAATCTGCGCCATGGAATCCTCGATCTCCGACAGGGATTCCGATGGCGGCAAATCACCCTTTTCCTTCAACTCTGAAACAATGGAATCAATCAACGCATGTTCGCTTTTCATGACCTGGAGGGGATTGTTGATTTCGTGGGCAAAGCCTGTGGCCATTTCACCCAGTTCGGCCAATCGGCTGGCCCGGATAAGCTGGCTTCCCAACGCTTCTCTTTCGGTGTCCAGCCTTTCCATCCGTCTCACAATGCGGCCGGTGAGGAGAAAGGCGATGCCCACAATGGCGCCGCCCCCTAAAAAGGTAACCAACACGATAATGTAGGCGGCCGCCCGGAGAAACCTGAATGCATCAGCTTTTTCCTGCCTGACAACGAGCAGCCAGTTCTTGCCCGTTAACCATGTTGTGGCGTACAGGTATTCGTTTCCCCTTGAATCTTTTTCAAGAAAGGTCTTGATGCCGGCGTGGGATAGCGGCCTTTCCATAACTTCCGGGTCTTTATCCATCAGGTTTCCACCGGATCGGCGCTCCGTTTGGAATATCCCGTCCGCATTCAGGAGATACGCTTCGCCGGTCTTGCCGATGCGAATCTTTTTGACAAGGTCGTTAAACATATAGGTGTCGATTGTGGATCGGAGGATCCAGGTCTTGCCCGCCTCCTCCCGCTTGAGAGCGATGATAAAATGGGGCATGCGTCGCCGGCCCAGGAAAATATCGCTGATATAGTGGCCCTTTTTCAGGACCTCCTTGAACCAGGGCGCCTCGGCATAATCCTTCCCGACCAATTTATAGGGTCCCTGATAATTTATGTGGATGCCTTCCCGGTTAAAAAGCCCGAGATCAACGAATGTACTCGATTCTTTCTGCAGATTAAGAAAGACATGATGAAGCGCCTCAGAATCGGCAAGCTCCTTAAATGGGCAGGAATCCAGAACGAATTCTAGATTCGCCTTGCGGTTGGTGAGAAACGAATCGATCATATGCCGGTGATCCTCGACGATCCGCTTTATGGTGGCAATGGTGCTGGATTCCAGGGAGGTTGTAAAATAATAATATCCGATTCCCAGGATGAGGATGAAAGTTGTCAGAGGAACCAGGATCATACTAACTAAAATGACCCGTTTCAGATTTGCGTACGGCGACCTTTCCATAAAATAAGAACCCCTTTCCGATCCGGCCATCGTAGCCACTTTGGCGGAGTCGGCTTGCTTGGTTTGTTATTAAGCAAGGTCCATGCCAGAAAGGAGATCAGACATCACGCTCCATAACTATATAGAGTTATGGGCGTTATTGAATCTTAGAACCTTCAAGGGTACTGAAGGGTTTCAAATAAGTGTGTCAGGATTTTTTACAGGTTGTAAAGAGGATCAAGGGAAACAGAACGTGAAGTTCTACAAACACCTGGAAAAGGGTTTTTTCATGCCCGGACAAAAAACCTCGTCCAGGCACGGGTATATATATTGCTTTGTGGATGTATGCCCAAGATTTATTAACCGGTGGTATTGCGGGGGCCTACTTTAGTGCCTTACTCCTGAAACCCTGTCATAAAAAACAAGAAAAGTGAAAGGTGAAAAGTGAAGGGTGAAGAGTAAGGGATCGAGATATCAACTTGTCACTCTTCACTTTTCACTCTTCACCTATTCAGTAACAGCATTGGGTTGCGGGTATCCCGCTTTAGTACCTTATCACCTGGTTTTCTGTCACAAAAAACAAGAAATCAGTTGTTAGTTGTCAGTAAAAGCATACCCATAATATCTTGAAAATGTTTATACAAATCTGCACATAATCGTGAAGACCTCTTCCATACTTCCAAATCCTCAAATTTCAAAATAACCTCCAGTGCTGATAACTGACAACTGATAACTGCGGCTCTGCCGCGTTAGCTCTCTATACAATTCTTTTGAACATTTTGTCCATTTCAAAATAGGTGAAGTTCTGAAAAATGGGCCTTCCGTGGGGACAATTTGTGGGGAGATCCATGTTATTGAGCTGATGCATCAAATGGGTCATCTCCGTCAACGTCAGGTGTTGTCCGGCCCGGATGGCGCCGTGGCAAGCCATGATTTTAACGGCTTCGTCCATGATATGGGCGCCGTCAGGCGGCCCGCCTTCTTCCAGCTTTGAAATGAATTCGGAAATAAGTGTTTGCCAGTTTACATTCTTGAGCAGGGCAGGCACTGCCCGCAACAAAAAAGTATTGCCCCCGAAATGATCCAGTTCAATGCCGAAATCGGCCAGCACGTCACCCTTTTCCAGGAGAATCCCTTTTTCTTTCAGAGAAAACTCCATTTCGTTTGGAATCAGCAGGTTTTGTATTTCGATTTTGGCTGAAAGAAGGGATTTTTTGAGGGTTTCGTAAACGATCCTCTCGTGGGCGGCGTGTTGATCTACAATCAGAAGGCCGTCCTCCATTTGACACAGGATGTACATGTTTCCCAGTTGTCCGATAACCTGAGGCATACGGGTTTCAGTCAATTGAACGGGCGCTTCTTTTGGGGTTGGGCGAGGTTTTTGCGTAAGGGGCGGCACATAGGTTTCGGTATGCTCGAAGATTGCGGGTGCCGGAGGTGTTGGTTCCTGAGCATTTAGGCTTTTGTAGGGTTGTGAGGCGCCCGAAAAAACCCGGCCGGCAGGCGCAAGGGTCTTATCTACGACGGCGGCAATGGCCCTGAAGATCTGCCGGCCGTTTTGGAATTTGATTTCCTGTTTGGTGGGATGTACATTCACATCAATTTGGGCCGGGTCTATGGTGATGAAGACCAGAGCCTGCGGGTAGCAGCCTTTCATCAGACGCTGACTGTACCCCTCTATGATGGCTTTTGTCACAAACCGATCTCTGATATTCCGGCCATTTACATAAACGAACAATCGGTCGGCCCGTTTCCTGGCAAAGTCCGCAGGGGCTACATGGATGGCAATATGGAGATCTTTCTGTTGGCTTTCACCACTCAATATGGACTGGCTGGTGGTCTTGCCCATGAGATGGGAGAGACGCAAACGGGGGTTTGGGGATGCGGGAAGGTGAAGAATCCCTTTATTCCCCTCTTCCAGGCGAAAGGAAATGTTCGGAAAAGGCATGGCAGCCCTTAGGACCGTATCCACAATATGGTTCATTTCCGTGCGCGGGGTTTTTAAAAACTTGCGCCGTGCCGGAATATTGAAAAACAGGTCCTTGATTTCGACTATGGTGCCTGGCGGGGCGCCCACTTCCTCGATGGTCAGCAGTTTTCCACCGGATATCCTGACCCGGTTTCCCAGGAGTTCCTTTTGCGGCAGGGATGTGACCTGCATGCGGGACACCGCCGCCATGCTGGGGAGGGCTTCCCCCCTGAATCCAAAGCTTGTGACCTTCACCAGGTCTAAGGCCGTTCTGATTTTGCTCGTGGCGTGTCTTTCAAGGCACAGGAGGAGATCATCTCTGCCCATGCCGATGCCGTTATCTGTGACTTTGATGAGGCTCTTGCCGCCTCTTTCTATCTTGATTGAAATTCTATCGGATTTTGCGTCGATGCTGTTGTCGATGAGTTCCCTGGCGACGGAAGCAGGTCTTTCAATGACTTCGCCTGCGGCAATCTGGGACGCAACTTTCTCCGGGAGAATTCTGATGGTGTTCATAAGTAGAGAAGTTTTTCATCCACATCGAAGTGAGGGCTGGTGGCGGCTGCTTTGAAGATCTTTGGGGGAAAAGACCGTTTTCCTTTTGCGATGAGAAGGTTTTGGGTGCCCATGGGATCATAGCTCAGACAGGGGGATGATTCGGGGTGCTTCAGAAAGTCGTAAACCAGGCGGCGGGAAAGGTCTACCATACCTTTCCCGCCGCCTGGTTTACGACTTTCTGAAGCACCC
>JAGHDR010000412.1 GCA_021159825.1 Deltaproteobacteria bacterium
AAGCTGGTGGGTGATACCGGGATACCCACTTTTTTGAGCAGAAAGAAGAAGCTGGTGAACATTTTTGTTTCCTTCGGTTATTAAATTCGCATGCGGGCGGAGGCATTCTTGGCGATAGCGTAGTCGGGGCTTTTCTTAAACAGAACGCCCAGATAAGGAAGATCTCCTTTCACCAGGTTCTTGACCTTGAAATCCGGGTCCGCCTCCAGGGCACGAATCCAGTTGATCAATTCCCGGGTGGCCGGCTTTTTTTCAATGCCCCTGAAGTCCCGCACTTTATAAAAAGCGCGAATGGAGCTTTCAAGCAAATCCTTTCCGATTTCAGGGAAATGGACCTGAAGAATGCTGTGCATCATATCGGCATCGGGAAAGGCAATGTGGTGAAAGTTACAACGTCCCAGAAAGGGGTCGGACAAATCTTTTTTGGCGTTGGAGGTGATGATGATGACCGGTCTGTTCCTGGCGGTAACGGTTTTATCAATCTCGATGATATCAAATTCCATTTGGTCCAGAACATCCAGCATGTCATCTTGAAAGTCCGTATCCGCCTTGTCGATTTCATCGATGAGTAAGATTACTTTTTCATCCGCCTTAAAAGACTGACCAATTTTCCCCATTTTGATATATGCTTCAATATCACTCACATTCCGTTCGGAATCCCCGAAACGGCTGTCGTTTAACCGGGTAAGGGTATCGTATTGGTATAGTGCCTCAATCAGTTTCATGCTGCTTTTGACATTTAAAACAATGAGCTTCATGTTCAGGGCTTCGCTGATGGCGTGTGCCAGCATGGTCTTGCCCGTGCCGGGCTCACCCTTGAGCAGAAGCGGCATCTCAAGCGCCATTGAAATATTGACGATCTGGGCTAATTCTTCATCGAGAACATATTTGGTGGCGCCGGCGAATTTCTGCCGAGCACTGTTTTCTGGCTGCATGTTTTTGCTCCTTGATAAAAACGGGATTTTTTCATAGATTCTGTCAAACATTGACGGCCTTCAACTGTGAAGCGAACCCTTGAAAAAGGCGCCTCAAAATTTCAATTTGTGAAGTTAAGCATTTTTAGGGGTTGGTCAACATCATTTCTTCAAAATGAGGATGGATATCATTTTGACAGGCGATCCCACATGGACCGGGCCTCTTGCCGCCCCCTGGTTTCGCCGGTTGTGCGGTATTCATGTGTATCCGCAGGGGGCATGGTTCCTCGGCCGCCCCTCAACCGGGCGATTCGATCTTCCAGCGGCGGGTGTGTGGAGAACAGGTTTGCCATTCTTCGGCCGCTCAGGGGATTGACGATAAACATATGCGCCGTAGCGGGTTGGGCCCTCATGGGAATCTGTTTGGCATAAGCCCCCAGCTTACCCAGGGCGCTTGCGAGACCTTCCGGATTCCCCGCAATCTGTGCCCCCGTGGCGTCGGCCAGGTATTCCCGGGACCGGCTGATGGCCATCTGAATCAGCATGGCCGCGATGGGCGCCAGGATGGACATGGCAATCAGGCCGATCATTCCCATACCGCCCCCTTCCTCATCCTGACTTCCGCCTCCGAAAAAGGCGGACCATCGGGCCATGGTGGCCAGGATCATGATGGCGCCCGCCATGGTGGCGGCGATGGAGCCGATGAGAATATCCCTGTTTTTAATGTGGCTCATTTCATGGGCCAGTACGCCGGTGGCCTCTTCATTGTTCATGGTTCTGAGCAGGCCTTCAGTGACCGCAATCACCGCGTGCTCCGGATCCCGGCCTGTGGCAAAGGCGTTGGGGGAATCATCGGGAATAATGTAAACGCGCGGCATGGGAAGTCCCGCGTTTTGAGCCAGACGGCTCACCGCCTGAAACAGGGTTGGAAAATCCTGAAGGTTCACCTCGGTAGCCCGGTACACGCGCAGCACGATCTTATCCGAATACCAGTAACTGAAAAAATTCATGCCCATTGCCAGCACGAATGCCAGTATCATCCCCTGTTTTCCACCGAAAAGACCTCCGATAAATACGATCAGGGTGGTCATGAGACCAAGCAAAAGGGTTGTTTTTATCCAGTTTCCCATTTTTTTAATACCTCCTCATTTTTTGTATTCTATAAAATAGCGGTAAAAGGCTGCCAGAACCAGGGAATGGGTGATCTCCCCTTTTTGAATCATGTCCGTGATTTCGGCAAGAGGCCTGAGCACCACCCGAATATCTTCCTTATCATCCTGATCCTGCCCGCCGGACAAAAATACATTTTTGGCCAGATAGGTATAACAAACATTGTTCTGTATAGCCGGGTTGGGATGGACGGCACCCAAAAGAATAATTTCCGAAGCCCCATAGCCGGTTTCTTCCATCAGTTCCCTTTTCGCGGCACCCTCCGGTGAATCTGATGCCTCTACGAGACCACCGGGAATCTCCAGGGTGACATTCTGCGTGCCGTGGCGGTACTGCTTTACCAGCACCACTTCGTTTTGAGGGGTCAGGGGAATGACATTGACCCAGGGCGTAGATTCAATGATGAAAAAATGATGCTCTTTTCCGGTGCGGGGTGAAATGGCCAGGTCCGTACGCAGATTGAAAACGCGATAGTCCCTGTTCATTGTACTGGATACGATTTGCCATGGTTTTGGGCTCATTTTTCAGCTCCTTTTGAGAAAAACCGTTCAATTTTTCCCATGTCGTGAATAACGGGAATAGGGGGCAGGCTTTTTAAAAATATGCTGCCGTATCGGCTGGTCAAAATCCTTTTGTCCAAAATGGCCATTATCCCCCGGTCCGATGCCTTCCGAATTAATCTCCCCAGACCTTGTTTCAGAGAAATAATTGCAGAGGGGACCTGATACTCCATGAAGGGGTTCCCGCCACCTTCCCGTATGGCCTCTATCCTGGCAGCCACCAGGGGGTCTCCGGGGGATGCAAAGGGCAGCTTGTCGATAATAAGGCAGCTTAACGCCTCTCCCGGCACGTCTACGCCCTGCCAGAAGGATCCCGTAGCCAAAAGAACGGAGTGAATATCCCGCTTGAATTTTTCAAGCAAGGTGGATCTGGGCGCATCCCCCTGCTTGAAAATCGCATAAGGCAATTGACCCGCTATGACTTCGTAAACCCTGTTTAGATTGAAATAGCTGGTGAACAGAACCAGTGCACGACCCTTTGATTCCGTAAGAATCCGAATGATTTCACCGGCGACCTCAACAGGAAAGCGGGATTCATTGGGGGCCGGCAGGTCCTTGGGCAAATAAAGCCGTGTCTGAATTTCAAAATCAAAATGTGACGCATAAAGGCCCTCAAGGGTTTCTTCGGGAAGACCCAGGCGGCTGCGGATATAATCGAATCTATTGTTGGTGGAGAGGGTGGCGGATGTCAATACCACGGAATGTACTTTTTCATATAGGAATTGGTTCATGGAACCGGATACATCAAGGGGCGATGCATGAAGGACCAGGCTTCGCTTTCTTCTTTCATACCAGTTCAGCCAGGTGGCATCCTTTTTGCTTACAACCTGCTCCATCCGGTGATCCAGGTCTCCCGCCCGCTCCAGAACCAGGGCCCATTGCAAATTGTTTGTTTTTTTCACAAACGGCAGACTGGAAACAGCGGCCAGGCCGCGGCGGATATCCCTGGCCGGGCCGTTTCTGATTTGGGAAAGGGCTTTCGGGCCAACGCGTCCTTTGTTTTCCGAAGCGTCAAAAAAAGCCTTCAGGGCCTCGGTTGCCCCTCTTATGTCATCCAACGGTTTTCCGGCTTCCGCCCTTTCTTCGCCCCTCAGGGTTTTTATTTGCTTTTCCATTTCAGTGACGAACTCCGTAACCTGGCGGGTGCTGATGCTCTCTCCAAAATGGGTGGTGGCAATCTCTTCAATGGTATGGGCCTCATCAAAGACCGCTACCTGAAATCTGGGAATAATTTCGCCAAAGCCTCCTTTTTTGACTTTCATGTCTGCAAAAAAGAGGTGATGGTTGACAATGATGAGTCTGGCCCTGGCTGCCCTACTA
>JAGHDR010000016.1 GCA_021159825.1 Deltaproteobacteria bacterium
GAAATGGTGGTAGGCCCTGTTTTTTCATCTTTTTTCATAACGTTTACGCTCCTTTTTGTCCATCTCCCGCGCACTCACTACGAGTGCGGCGTTACCGTTTTTAAGGATAAAAAACACTATCAGATAACGCCCTGCATCTGTTTGAGCATAAGCAGAATATACGTCTTCTCCTTTCTTGTACCCTGATTCAACAAAGCGAAAATGCGGCACGTTGAAGAATATCTCTTCGACTTCGTCTTGCGTAACATGGTGTTTGACATATATCTTCTCAATAAAATCGGGGAGCCAGATAAAGTCATCAATATGCATAATGGGCTTCCGTTTTCAAGATTAGTTTCAGATAGCTTAAGAAAAAACGATGACAATAAATATAGCATAGGATTCGGCATGAAACAATAACCGTTTTTGAAATATCCAAACCCCGATAAGAATTCTGCCGTCCCTACGGAACTATCGTGGAGTACTGGCTGCGTGAAAGCGGGGTCAGATCTTAAATATTAACTATCAGGTTCCGAAGCTTCTCCAATCCGGCTTCCAGACGTCTGGATTGCGCTGCCTCCCGGGATATATGTTTGTATCTCATCGTAATCCCTGCGCCTGAGATACCGCCAAAACAGGTCCCCAGACTCTGGGTACTCTCCCCGGTTAAATCACGCGCAAGATAGACCGCTATGTCCCGATCCGGAGTCCCTTTCCGCAAAGTTTCGTTTCCTCGTTCCCATGCTCTGCGTGGGAACGAGAGAGATTGCGTGATAACGGCTCTTTCGTAATGCCTCAATCCCGAACCCCGGATTGCTGCGTCGGTGGTCTACCTCCGCCAGTACGCGGGCGCCAGCAGAACAATCACGGTATAAATCTCCAGACGTCCCAAAAGCATGCAAGAAATCAGTACCCATTTTCCCGCCGCAGGAATCTCCAGGTAGTTCCGGATGGGGCCGACCAGTCCAAAACCGGGGCCGATGTTGCCGATGGATGCGGCCACGGATGATATTGAGGTGATGAAGTCAAGTCCAAGACCCGCCATGACCAGGGAGGCTGCAACAAAAAGACCCATGTAAAGGAAAAAGAACCCCCATATGCTGCCGAGGACATCCGTGGAAACGGGTTGACCTCCCAGCTTAACCGTGGTTACCGCGTGGGGATGAATGATGCGGAAGATCTGCTGGTAACCCTGTTTTACCATCAACATGATCCGCACGATTTTTATACCGCCCCCCGTTGATCCCGCCATGGCCCCCAAGAACATGCACACCAGAAGAATTAACTGGGAAAAATGGGGCCATTTTTCATAATCTGCGGATACAAACCCCGTTGTGGTGATAATGGAGCTTACCTGAAAGGCGGCAAACCGGAAGGCCTGGAACAGAGACTTATAAACATCGCCGTAAATATCCAGGGTCACCAGCAGGATGAACGTGCCCACGATGATCAGGAACACGCGGCACTCCGAGTCCTTTCCGAATATTTTCAGGTCGCCTTTGAGTAGTCGGTAGTGAAGGGAAAAATTGATGCCGGCCAAGAGCATGAAAATCACAATGACAAAATCAAAGTAGGCGCTGTTGTATTGGGCGATGCCGGCATTTTTTGTTGAAAAGCCGCCTGTGGGCATGGTGCTGAAGGCGTGGCAGAAAGAATCAAGCAGGTCCATACCTCCCCCGAGAAGGAGCACCACCTGCAGCAGGGTGATCAGAAGATAGATTTTCCAGAGAATTCTGGCGGTTTCTGAAATTCGGGGCTTGAGTTTGTCCACGACGGGACTGGGAATTTCAGCTTTGTACAACTGCATTCCGCCGATGCCTAAGAATGGCAGAATGGCGATGGAAAGGACGATAATACCCATGCCCCCCAGCCACTGGGTCAGACTTCTCCAGAGAAGAATTCCCTCGGGAAGGGACTCGATGTTCGTTATGATGCTGGCGCCCGTGGTGGTGAACCCTGAAATGGATTCAAAACAGGCGTTGGTAAAATCAGGGATGGTGCCGGAAAATAGATAGGGCAGGGCGCCGACCAATCCCGCCATCAACCATCCAAGGGTAACGATGGCAACCCCGTCCCGGTGATTTAGCTGTTTCCCCTTTTCCTTCTTTGTAAAAACAAACAGAAGAATGCCCAAAGCGCAGGTAATGGCCATTGCCAGGAGCAAAGATTGTGTACAATTGTCTTTAAACAGAAGAGAGACGCCCAATGGAGGCGCCATGGCAACCCCCAGGAAAAAAATCAAAATCCCGATGAAACGCAGGATGATTTGGAAGTTCATCAGAAATATTCCAGTTTTACGGTGAGCAGCTTTTCCAGTTTTGGGAGCACTTGTTGAAGGGCGAATATAATAAGCCGGTCTCCCGGTTTGATGACGGTGTCGCCCCGGGGGATAATGACCTCGTTTTCATGGAAAATGGCGCCAATGATGGCCCCTTTCGGCATTTTTACCTTATGGAGGGGCTTGTTGACAATGTCCGACGTTTCCAGAGCTTCGGCTTCAATGGCCTCGGCGTGTTCCCCTTTCAAGGGCGCCACCGATAGAATTTTACCCGGTCTGATATACTGCAGGATCGCCCGCACCGCAGCCAGTCTCGGGCTGACCACCGTATCGATGCCGATGGCACTCATGAGCGGCAGATAACTCAATTTGCTGACGCGTGTGACGGTTTTCCGGGTTCCCAAACCTTTCGCGAGAAGAGATATGAGGATATTGCTTTCTTCATCCCCGGTAAGGGTCACAACGAAGTCCGCACTCCCGATATTTTCTTCTTCCAGAAGTTCTTTATCGGTCCCGTCCCCATTGATGACCGTCACATGGGTAAGATAGGCTGAAAGTTCGGCGCATATGGCTTCGTCCTTTTCAATAATTTTGGTGCTGATTTTGGCCCTGTCCATTTCCCTGGCCAGAGCTTTGCCTGTCTGTCCGGCACCGATGATGATGACCCGTCTTAAACTTTTCCCCTTGATTCCGAACAATCCAAGGGTTTGCTCCAGTTCTGTATTTTTGATCACCAGATAAACCAGATCTCCCGTCATAATGCTGTCGTTGCCGTGGGGGATAATCACCTGGTTAGGGAAATCAGGACGGGTTCGCACAATGGCGCCCACCAGAATTTCCCCTTCCGTGAATGAAAGGAGTTTCCGACCGGCAAAAGGAGAATCCTTCTCCACGGTAACGCCGATGAGTTTGACCCTTCCCCCCACAAAATCGATGACTTCGGAAGCGCCCGGAATTTCCATCAACCTTTGGATGCTGTGTACCATTTCAATCTGGGGGTTGATCACATGGTCAATCCCCAGGTGGTCTTTGCTCAGCAACGGCAATTCCCGTGTATATTCCTCATTCCTGAGCCTCGCGATTTTGATCAGGTACGGGTTGAGGTTTTTCGCTATCAGGCAGGAAATCAAGTTAACCTCGTCGCTGTTGGTGGCCGCCACCAGCATATCGGCATTCTTGATGCCCGTGTCCTTCAGGATTTTAGGGCTCGTTCCGGAACCCAGGAGGGCTTGAACATCCAGGTTGTCCGCGACCCGTTTGATCTGTTCCGGGTTCCGGTCAATCAGGACGACATCCTGGTATTCTTCCGAAAGTCGCTGGGCGATATGGAACCCCACTTCGCCCGCACCTACGATGATCACCTTCAATGAAGAATCCTCCCGCTACCAGCCCTTCTCAGCCAGGATGTGTCTTATCTTCTCTTCCACTTTTTTCTGCACCAGAATCATCTTCCTTGTATGGGCCTTCTTGATTTTCTCTGTGAGGATTTTCAGGTCGGCGGGTTTTTCAAGGAGATCCGTGGCCCCCAGTTTCATGGCCTCTACGCCTTTTTGTACCGTGGCATGTCCGGTGAGGAGAATGACCTGTAAATCCGGATTTTTTTTCTTGAGTTTCTTGAGGGTCTCAAGGCCATCCATTTCAGGCATCATGAGATCCAGAATGACAGCGTCATAGCTCTCTTCCTGAGCTTTTTTGAGCGCTTCTTTCGGGGACGTGGTGGTCGTTACGTCCATATCCCTTGCCCCCATGCGCTCCGCCATGATTTCTAGAAATTCCTTTTCATCATCCACCAGCAATACTTTTTCCATTATCGACTCCTTTCTAAATGGCTTTCAGCCGTTGCCTGTTGACGGTCATCTTTCGGTAAAACAAGGTTGATTTCGCCTTTCTTCGCGTCATGGTGGATTGTCGCACTCAGCATGCCGAGCAGTGATGCTTCCTTTTCCGTTGGAAAAACGGTCTCCGGAAGGTTCGTGAGCGCCTCAATTCCCGTAAACCTGATTTTCACCGACGTCGGGTCTGCCTCAAATGTCAGTCCCACTTTTTTCTCGGGGCCGGATGCATCCATGGCAAAATCCAGTACCCGCCAGATAAGATTCAGGAGATGAAACGGCGATGTAATCACGTTTGGGAAATCAGGGGGTGGTTGAAAATCCAGGACGACACTGCGCATATCCGCGAATCTACCGGTCAGTCCCATCGCCAGCTCCAGGGTTTCCCTGATGCCGACACTTTTCTGAAATTCATCTACGCTGTGGGACAGGCTGTTCAGGTTCTTTGCGATGCTGTCAGCCCGCCGGATCTGGTTCGTAACTCTATTGGATACGACCTTGAGACGTTCAGGGTTGATGGGCATCCCTTTTTCCGCCATGAGGCTGTAGTCTTCCAGAAGACCCGCGCTCTCGTTGATGATCGCCATGACATTTTTGATTTCATGGGAAATGGATGCCGTCATTTTCCCGAAAAACTGCAAGCCTGTTTCTGTTTCACCATCTAATTGACGATTCATAATTGACCCTTTCATGTACCCATGAGATTCGTCATTTTTTCTATCAGTTCTTCGATATTCACGGGTTTTAACAAATAGTAGTCTTTGCCTGTTTCCGCGGACCCGGCGGTAAAGTCGTCCTGTGAACCGTGCCCGGTCATGAATATGAATTTTAGCTCCGGGCATTCTACTTTCATTTTTCTATGAAGATCAATGCCGCTGATCCCCGGGATCTTTATATCCAGAATCGCCAGGTCAAAATTTTCGTGCTCTATGAGTTCCATGGCGGCATCGCCGGTTGTTGTCCAGCGCGCTTCGATTCCCCTGATGTTCAACCGCTCCGCCAGTGTTTCCACCAGTTCCTGTTCGTCATCCACTAAGAGTACGCGCACGA
>JAGHDR010000228.1 GCA_021159825.1 Deltaproteobacteria bacterium
AGACTTTCCGATTGTTTCTGAGTGATGAAGCCTTTCTCTACGGCTTCAGCGGCCAGTTTTTCGCCATCCAGCCCCCGGCCGTCGTCGTCAATTTCGATGTTGACCTGGCCGGCCTCGTGAAATGCTTTGAGACGGATTCGACCGATGGGGTGTTTTCCTGCTTTTTCCCGCTGGTCGGGGGGCTCGATGCCATGGTCGATGGCATTTCGCACCAGGTGGGTCAAGGGGTCGCCCATGGCTTCAATGAGGGTCTTGTCCAGTTCCACGTCTTTTCCCTCGATGATCAGCTTCACTTCCTTGCTCAGGTTTCTGGCCAGATCCCGTGCCACCCTGGGGAACTTGTTGAACACATTCCCGATGGGCTGCATGCGCGTGCGCATGATAGCTTCCTGAAGTTCGGACGTAATATGGTCGATCCGTTTGCCCACTGCCTCGGAGGTATCCAGGTCTTTTCTGGAGAGGGCCTGAAGCAGCTGGTTCCGGCCCAGAACCAGTTCTCCGGCAAGGGTCATGAGGGAATCGAGCAACCCCACCTGCACGCGGAGGCTGGTTTCGGGAATGGATGTATGGACGTCGGTCGATGCCGGGTTGGGTTGGGTTTCAGTTTTTATGGGGCTCGGTTCCGAGGGTTCGGTTGTGGGGGGTGGATGTTCAATGTGATCGTCAGTTACAGGCCCTGCGGCTTGAATGCTGTGATCCGCCTGCTGAACTTGAAGGGGATTGTCCGAAAGCAGAACCCGGCCATCCTGGGAAACCTCATAGACATGGTCCGGGTCCATCTCGAACAGGTTTGCCACATCCTCCGGATCCAGTATACAGGCGAACAGCATGGTCAAAGCGTGTGGCGGCTGGTTCCGGTCCGGTTGATGCGTTAACACGGTCCCATAGGATCGGGCTTCTTCCAGTATGCCATTGCCCGGTTGTTCTTCATTTTGTGCATCATGGGTCAAGGGAATTTCCAGGAGGTAGACTGATTTTCCCTCTTGTTTCATGTCCCTGATGTGTTCCAGATCAGCGGGTGACGCTGTCAGCCCAGGGTGGCCGTCCGGGAATGAAAGGAAAACCGGTGTTTCCCGTGGTTCCGAAGCTGTTTTCTGAATGGATGGTTCGGGATGATCCGTAATGGAAGAAAGGGCCTTTACGTGATCGGAGATGTCCATCTCATCACTTTTTTCCACATGGACCAAAAGGTCTTTCAGCGCGTCCGAGGCCAACAACAGAAAGTTGATGTTTTCAGCATTGGGGATGAGTTTTTTATTTCGAATAAGCCCCAGAACACTTTCCATGTGGTGGGAAAGGGTTTTGATATTGTCCAGACCGATGAAGCCGGCGCCTCCCTTGATGGAGTGGGCCGCACGGAACACTTTGTTGACCCTTTCAACATCGATGTTGGATCCGGCCTTTTCCATTTCCAGCAGATCCGTTTCAATATCGGCAAGATGTTCCAGAGATTCGTCAATATAGGCTTTCAGGGTTTCGTCATCGCCTGGGCTCATGATGATGTGCTCCACAAAAAAGGGCTACGCACGGACTTGCACTTTCTATCATAATGGAACCCTCTACCACGGATTTCATCCATTTTCAAGTATCATCTTATATGGTTTGCCCATTATAGCTGGTTTTGACAGAAATGGCGGGTTTGGCTCTTGATTTGAATTGAGATGACAAGATGATGCCGTCCCGCGAAGGGGTTTGTCTTACTCCCCCACGGACCCCCTTTTTCAAAAAAAGGGGGGATTTGAGGGGGGGTCGTTCTAAATAAAACCGTTTTCCTTGTGTTTTGCTGAAATAGCTGCGGCGAGGTCATCCAATGCCTTGAAAACTTGTTCTGTCGGCGCTCCTTTGCAGAGGACGGGGTCTATGATCTCTACCTTGAGATTGGGGATCATTCCCGCCAATACTTCTACTGTTTTTCCTCCCCATCCATAGGACCCGATAATGGAAAGGAATTTTGTTTGGGGACGGAGTGCATTGGCGAGGAATGCAGCATAAGCAGCGTAAGGATGAGGGCCTGCCAGGATTGTGGGCGTTCCGACAACGATTGTGGCCGCGTCAACCAGGGCCATGGCGAGTTTTCCGATGTCGACTACGGTCAGGTTGAACAGCTCCACTTTGACGCCTTTCTCCACAAGGGCTGAAACAAGATAATCCACCATCTGTTTTGTACTTTTGTGCATGGTTACGTAAGGCAAAACCACCGTGTTTCGAGGGGGCCCCAGTATCCAATCACGGTAGGCATCCAGAATAAATGCAGGTCGCGGAAATATTTGTCCATGACCGGGAGCGATCATTTCGATATCGTAAGACGCGAGTTTCTCCAGGTTTTTCTTGATCACGGTCCTGAAGGGCATCATGATCTCGGCAAAGTAGCGCTTGGCCGCCTCATAGACGCGCCCTTCATCCGTAACGAAGAGATCGGTTGTTGCGATATGGGAACCGAAAAAATCACAACTGAACAGGATCTTATCTTCTTCGATATAGGTCACCATGGTCTCAGGCCAGTGAACCCATGGCGCATGGATAAACTTCAGGGTCTTATCCCCGAGAGACAGGGTTTCACCATCCTTGACGGTTATGAAAGATTCCTCGGGTATTTGCAGAAGATCGATCAGAATTCCTTTTGCTTTAGGGGTTGATATGACCTTTGCGCCAGGGTATTTTTCAAGAACCCGCGGGATTGTTCCGGAGTGGTCCTGTTCCGCATGCTGCGATACCACATAATCGATCTTGGAAACGCCCTCAAGCTGAGATAGAAGCTCATGGGCCATGGGCGGATCAACTGAATCCAGCAAAGCCGTCTTTTCACTTCCTTCAATGAGATAGGCGTTATAGCTCGTTCCGTCCGGAAGGGGAATAAGAGAGTCAAATAGACGACTGTCCCAATCCACTGAACCCATCCAGTAAATATGGTCCTTAATTTTTCTTGCTTTCATGGCGGTATCTCCTTTCGTTCCCAAAATTAGTGAATGTAGGTTATGTGACTATGTTCCCATTTGTAACGATCTTGACAGGAATGTCAAGTTTGGTTATTGAACTATGGTAAACAGGATTGTGTCAATCCGCGAAGGAAATTGCCGTCAACCCGATGAGGGTTTATGGTATGATGCCGGAAGGGCTGGAATAGATGCGTTATTTGCCGCATACCCGTGAGGATATCGCCCACATGCTTAAGGTTGTGGGCGTGGATCGTCTGGATGATCTTTAGTTCGATTAGGCCTGATAATTTGCAGCTTCTTGCTCAACTTGGTGATTTTACATATTTTTTATGGTCATGGAGCTAATAGCTCGCATTCCATTCAAGACGAAAAAGAGAGCTCCTCCCCCAAATCCGTTATAATCAGTTTTCTTCAGTTCCCTAAATCAATCACTGCTCAAGGCGACACGCAACCCTTTAACAGGGCCTGAATGTGAAAAACGAGGCTAACGTCTTGAAAAAAAATGTAAAGTGTATAATGTCCGCTCAGGGTTGGAGGTTCCCCCGTTGAAGAAAAGGCACCCCCATGATAACCTCCTTTATGA
>JAGHDR010000062.1 GCA_021159825.1 Deltaproteobacteria bacterium
ACCTATACCATCGGGGCCCTTTATTTACGGCTGGTGCTGGGGCACGGCGGGGACAATGGCTTTTTCAAACCACTCATGCCCCCGGAAATCCTGGTGGTGACCTTCACCAATGCCGCCACGGAAGAGTTGCGTGACCGGATTCGCGACAAACTGGTTGAAGCCGCCGCCTTTTTTCGTGGGGAATGCGGTGGCGATGGGTTTCTTGAATGCCTTGGCAGTGCGTTTCCTCAAGAGTCATGGCCTGAAAAAGCCAGGATTCTTGAACATGCGGCCCTGTGGATGGATGAAGCGGCTATCCATACCATTCACAGTTGGAGCAAACGCATACTGCGGCAGCACGCTTTCCAATGCGGCAGCCTCTTTGATCTGGATTTGGCGCCCGATGATCAGGACCTGCTGGAAGAGGCCGCCCGCGATTACTGGCGTTGTCATTTTTATAGCCTCCCGCCCGAACAGCTGGCGGAACTCCTGCCCCTGATCAAATGCACCACACCCCAGGACCTGCTGAGCCAGGTAACACCATTGCTCAGGATGGGAACAATTAATAATTTGCCGCTGCAGGGGGATCCGTTTGACATGCTGGAACAACGCTGTGAAGCCATCCAGACAGCACGGCGGGAATGGTCCGTGGATTTTGAGACGGCCATTGACCGGGTAACACGGGCCAAGGCAGACAAAACCCTGAATGGTAATAAGTACGGTGCCCCTTCACTAAAGAAATACATCCATCAACTCACCCTGTGGATCAAGGAAAATGGCCCCCTTCCAGAACCCCAGACGCGTCTCAAATTTTCATCTCAAGGTCTCAAAGAAGGGACGAACAAGCACAAATCACCGCCTGCGCATCCCGCCTACGAAGCGTTTGAGCAGCTCAATGACATTTTAGACCGGTTTGAAATTGACAAAGCCCTGTTTGTTCACGCAGCGCTGGAGATTGACCGCCGCTATGAGCGACAAAAAGACCAGCAGGGGCTGGTGGACTTTGACGACCTCCTCACCCGCTTAACCGAGGCATTGCAGCGTTCTGGAAACGAAGGATTGGCGGAAATCATTGCCGATCAGTACCCGGTGGCCATGATTGACGAATTCCAGGACACGGACCCTGTCCAATATGCCGCTTTCAATCGGATCTACGGTCACCGGCCACAGACGGCGCTGTTGATGATCGGTGATCCCAAACAGGCCATTTACGCCTTTCGCGGTGCGGATATCCATACCTACCTGCGGGCCCGCCGGGATACCGGCGATGAACCTTACACGCTGGGCGCCAATTACCGGTCCACCGAAGAACTGGTGAAGTCGGTCAACCAAATGTTCGCATCGGCAAACCCATATCCCGAAGGACCCTTTCTCTTTAAGGAGCGAATTCCATTTGAACCGGTTTCGGCCAAAGGCCCCGAAGGGCAACTGATGGTGAAAAATCAGCCGTCATCAGGCCTGCACATTCGGCAACTACAGCAAACCGAACCGGTTTTAAAAACAGGGAGCAATGGTTATCTGAGCAAAATGGCCGAGGCCTTTGCCGATGAAATCGTACGGCTCCTAAATCCGGCTGAACACCTTCCCTCCCGGGCCGGCTTCCGGAATGCCCCCGGCGAGCCATTGAAGCCGCTTCGTCCGGCGGATATGGCCGTCTTGGTGCGCAACGGCAATGAGGCGGACATCATTCGAAAAGCGCTGGACAAGCGGCGGGTGCGCAGCGTTTATCTGTCGGATAAAACGTCTGTTTTTGATTCCCATGAAGCCCGGCAAATACGCTACCTGCTGCTGGCCTGCGCATCCCCGGGACAGGAACGGGCCCTCAAAGCCGCCCTGGCCACGCCGATTTTAGGGCAGCCTTTGACGCGTCTGAACCATTTGAACCAAAATGAGACAGCCTGGGAAGCGGAAGTTGAGCGTTTCGGCCGTTACCATTCAATCTGGCAACAACGGGGGGTTCTGCCCATGTTGCGGAGCCTGCTGCAGGACTTTGGCGTGCTGTCAGGGCTTCTAACCACCCCCGGCGGTGAACGTGCTGCAACCAATTTCCTTCATCTGGCCGAACTCCTGCAGGCAAAATCGGTCGAGATGAATGGGGCGAAGGGGTTGATCCGCTGGCTGGAGGAACAGCTTCAACAACATCCCACCGGCGTGGAAGATCAGGTCCTTCGTCTGGAAAGCGATGAAGAACTGATCAAGGTGATCACCATCCATAAATCCAAGGGGCTGCAGTATCCACTGGTGTTTTTACCCTTTGCCTGCTCATTTCGCCAAGCAACCCGAAAAAATGTCATTATGGCCACCGTTCGTGATGAGCAGGGTCGGATCACGCAGGTGAATTCCCCCGAGGCAGCAGATATTGAAGCGGCGGACCGGGAACGGCTGGCGGAAGACCTTCGCCTGCTTTACGTGGCGGTAACCCGCGCCCAGTATGCTTGTTGGATGGGCATCGGCGTCATGGGAAAAACCCTGGCGAAAGGAGAGAAAAGCACCCTGCATCAATCGGCTTTCGGCTACCTATTATCCGCCGGGGAAATGATACCCACACGGGATCTCTCCCAAAAGCTGCGTTTTTTGAAAGGCGACTGCCCGCATATAACCATTGAACCGCTGCCTGAACCGCGGATGGATGTTTATGAACCAGGGGGGGAGGCCGTAATACTCATGCCCGCACTGCCGTTTAACACCGCAGTGTTCCGAGACTGGCGGATCACCAGTTATTCCGGCATATTAAAGGACAAAGCGGCTTATTCTTCCCCGAGTTCGGCCATTGAAGACCAGTTGCAGGAACCCAGCGAAGCATTTCTTTCATATCCGGAAGTCAGGCCCGGCAAACCGTCCATTCATAACTTTCCACGGGGACCGGAACCCGGAACATTTCTCCATGGACTGCTGGAATGGGCTGCGGATAAAGGTTTCAACAGCGTGG